>JAAEOZ010000706.1 GCA_024222685.1 Gammaproteobacteria bacterium
AAAGTACCATTGGTCATACCCCAGCCTTCGAGCAGATGGCATGCGGAGCAAACTTCATAAACCTCTATGCCGTTTTCACGGTCTGGTTCCAGCAACATGGCTCGTGATTTTTCCCCGCCCTCGGCATTCCATTCGACCGAATTGGCCGCGAAAATAACTTGACTGATGGTCATCAGACAAAATGCCAGCATGCTGGCAAGAGATATACTATTGATTTTCATTTGATTGACTTCCATAGGTGCGCAATGCCTGATTAAAACACAGGCATGCCAGTTAATTGTTGACTTGAATCAAGGGGTTAATATCAACCCTTGAGTGTGTGCTTACTGGCTAGCTAACCAGTCGGCAATTTCACGCATTTCAGCTTCACTCACAATACCCATCACACCCTTCATCGCGATGGCCTGACCATTAGAACGCGTACCCGATTTAATGTCCTTCATTTGATTAAATGCATAGTCGGCATTTTGACCGGCAAGTATGGGATATATCGGTAACAACGGGGATTTGGCGTCTTTACCATGACAGGACCAGCAGGTTTTTGCCTGATAAAGTGCCGCACCGTCGGCCTGCGCGATAGTTGTCAAAGACAAAGAGGATATTGCAATAAAGGCAATGGCTAATGTTTGATAGATTTTCATAATTTTACCTGTAATTAAAAAATAGGCGGGGGGCATTAATGCCCCCCGCTGTAAGTCGAGCGTCTAATCTCTGTTAAGAGGCGTCTACTCTACCTTAACTGCACCATTCTCCTCAAGGAAGGTTTTGGCGCGCAGTCCCATATCGGCTGTTTTAACCTGATACTGCCAGTGCTGACCAGCCCACAGGGTAGCGTTCTGGTAATCACCTTTCGCAGCGTAGGATTCGGCTTTTTTCTTCGCCTCTTCAGCAAAACCCAGTTGATCGGTAGCGTCTTCAACCAACGCCACGACTTCCGGGAAATCCTTGAAATTATGGCTGGTTATAAACCCGACAACCGAGTCGATAACCGCCTGGGTGTCGATATTGGTTTTCACCTGCTTGTCGTAATCGGCCATGGTATATATCTGGCCCTCTTTTATCTTACCGGCTGTGGCTTTATAACCTTTCGGCTTGACCAGCAGATAACCCTGCATTTCCAGGTGAAGCGCTGAGCAGAACTCGGTACAGTAATAAGGATATACACCTGGTTTATCGACTTTGAAAGTAGCAGACACCGTCTTACCGGGCTCGATGGATAACTGCACGTTTTCGTTATAAATCGCGAAACAGTGCGTTTCGTCTTCCGCCCGTTCCAGATTGGTCATATGCAGCGAAACGGTATCACCTTCTTCCACTTCGATAATTTCCGGAGTGATATGCGAGCGAATCATCGTGCCATAGACATGAACAACACCATCCTCACGTACGACCTTCTCACGGCCCGCACGAGTCTTCCAGGGCGAACGTTTGTCGGTACGACTATCCCATCCTGACTTGTAACGAACCACAGGCTTCAGCTTATCGGCTTTTATAGCGACAGCGTAATGCGGTTCTCCTAGTGGTAAGGGCATATCGTATAACAACTGCATTTTATCGCCGCTGATATCAATCAACTGATGATTCTGCGGGTGTAATGGACCTACCGGGTTGAAACGATCAATAGCCAGTTTATTCAGAGCAACCAGATACTTGCCATCCGGGGAAGCTGAATCGCCTTCCATAGTCATCAAGTGTCCGATGTTATAGTGGATGTGAATTTGATCGAGCACCTTACCTTCACAGTAATCCCATTTGGTGACCATGGAGTCTACATAAATCGATGTATAAACCACACATTCTTTGGAATCATACTGGGTGTGCAAAGGTCCGAGTCCAACCTGAACCTGTCTCGCCAACGCATCTTTCATGGCAATGATAGGAAGACCGTAATCGTCTTTCCCTTCGAACTTTTTGTTCTTTATAGCATCCTGGATTTTAGCCCAGCTATAAACCCAGGCATGGCTGTCGAGTTTACCGGAGACGATGATATGGCTA
This sequence comes from Gammaproteobacteria bacterium, assembly GCA_024222685.1. Taxonomy (GTDB): domain Bacteria; phylum Pseudomonadota; class Gammaproteobacteria. Next base: position 1,996 of record JAAEOZ010000706.1, read on the forward strand.
CCGTCAGGGCTAACGTCCACGCCGTGTGGGCTTTTCGGCTCAGGAATCAGGAACATCAAGTCTTCTTTAATCGCCTGTTCCATGGGGATGAGGTACGAACCATCTACTTTTTGCACCT
>JAAEOZ010000707.1 GCA_024222685.1 Gammaproteobacteria bacterium
GTTGCCACAGTTTATATTAATGAGGTCGCACAGGCGCTTAAGGACGGCACTATAGACCGGGCTCAATTCGACGTACTCGCTGTTGCGATTAATACCGGGACCAACCTGCCCAGTGTCGCCACACCGAACGGGCAGGCAGCTTTTCTGTTTCTGTTGACCTCAGCTCTGGCGCCATTGATTCGCCTGTCTTATGGCAAGATGATGTTTATGGCATTACCTTATACCATCGTATTAAGCATTGTCGGTATGATAGCGATTTCGGTTGCTTTTTAAGATAACCAGCATTAGTAAATAATTCAGCTGGTAAATCTGAATCACCGCTACGCGGTCAAGGCTGGTTCAGATTTACCAGGATAATCAAAACCCGTACAACCGATCCATATAACTTTCATTCAACCGCAACCATTGCAGCGCAATAATCGTTGCCGAAGACTTGATAATTCCTTTATCCAGCCAACGGTATGCTTCTTCGACATCAACCACTTCTACACGTATATCCTCATTTTCATCAGGCAAGCCATGTATGCCACCCACACCTTCACTGTCGACAATACCGCAATAAAGTGTGCATTTTTCAGTGGTACCACCGGGACTGACATAATACTGGCAAATTCTATGTAATTTCCTGATTTCGCATCCTGCCTCTTCGTGGGATTCGCGTATAGCGACGTCATCGGCGGTTTCACCGGATTCGATGACACCAGCGACTGACTCCCACAACCAGGGGGAGTGTTCATCTTCGAGGGCACCGACTCGAAACTGTTCGATTAATACTACTTTTCGCTGGGCTGGATCGTAAGGTAGCAACGCCACCACCGAACCTCGTTCAAAAATTTCCCGGGTAAAAACCTGGCTCTTGCCTCCAGCGTAAAGGTCGTGCGAAATTGCATACTCTTCGAGCTGAAAATACTTTTTAAACAGTATCTGGTGGCCTTCCAGATTCCATTGATATTTCATAATTTTCCCAATAGATCAGTGACGCTTCGCAGATCTTCTTCGGTGTCAATACCGGGCCCGGGAAGTTCTTTTGCTAATGCTGTTTTTATTCGATAGCCGTTCCACAAAGCACGTAACTGTTCCAGTTTTTCTGTATTTTCCAGGTCACAGACCGAAAGCCGGCTGAAGCGGGATAAAAATCCAGACCGGTAAGCGTAAAGACCGATATGACCAAAGAATCTATTACACTGCCCATCCCGGTCAAATGGAATGCTTGATCGACTAAAATATAGTGCATGGCCATGACAATCAGTCACAAGCTTGACCTGATCAGAATTAAACGCTTCTTCCTTGTCTATGATTTTATACAGGGTAGACATTTCACAGTCAGAACCAGCAAGAATTTCAGCGACCTGATTCAGGTTGTCGGCAGGCATTAGTGGCTCATCGCCCTGCAGATTGACAATAATTGCCTCTTCGCTCCAGTTGTTTGTCTGCGACACCTCGAGGATTCGATCAGAACCCGTCTGATGCTGGTCACTGGTCATACAGGCATGACCACCAAATCCCTCGACGGCATCAAAAATGCGCTTATCATCGGTCGCAACAATAACTTCCAGTGCACCACATTTTGTGGCTGACTCGTACACCCATTGAATCATCGGCTTACCATGAATGAATCGTAATGGTTTGCCTGGCAGCCTTGTTGAGGCGTAACGGGCTGGTATTACGACTCGAAATTCGACACTCATTTTGAGTTTTTAATCCAGTAATTCTAATTCTTTAGTGGACAGTTCGCGAGCCTCTTCCGGCAGCATAACCGGGATACCGTCACGTATCGGATATGCCAGGCGCGATCCCCGCGACAATAGCTCCTGTTTTTTCTTATCGTAAACTAACGGCCCCTTGGTAATCGGGTCTACCAGAATATCGAGTAAGTGTTTATCCATGATGTTTACGCTCGAGTAAATGCAGAATCTTATCCTGCAGGTTTTCGGAAAGTTCAAGACGAAGTGGTACTACCCAGATGTCATGCCGATTTATACCATGTAATTTTACCGCATCTTTGTGTGTAACCAGAATTGGCAAATCTGGGCTCAATTGCAGATCATTCGATGTGAACTGGTAATGGTCCGGGAACTCATGTTCTATCACTGCTATACCCATTTGCTTCAGGCTTGCAAAAAATATATCTGGAAAACCAATGCCCGCCAATGCGTGCACCTGCTGCCCTCGAAACTCGGAGATATGTCGCTTCAAATCCGGATCGGCCAGATTCCATATCTGTCCCATCGATTCAGAAATTTCTTCACTATCACGATTAATCGTTAAATCGAAGTCTTTTAATCGATTTCGAGGTTCACGCAGAGGACCGGCGGGAATCAACAGACCGTTACCGAATGCGATATATCGACAGACGGCTACTTCAATATCTCTTTGCAGTGCATAGTGTTGTAAACCATCATCTGATAACAACACATTAATCTGAGGGTATCTTTCAAGCAATTGCCTGGCAGCACCGACACGATCAGAACCGACACCAATCGGGCAACGACATATCTCCGAAATCATATTGGCTTCATCACCAACAGCTGCGCTAGTCTGTCCATCGTGTATAATCTGAACCGTCTTTTCCTGACCACTTTTATATCCACGTGTAACAATAGCCGGGTAATATCCCCTGCTTTTCAACAGCTCATAAAGTGCAACAACTATCGGCGTTTTGCCATTGCCACCCAGTGTAATATTTCCGATAACAATCGTCGTTACCGGTAATCGGGTCGATTTTAAAAGCCTGCTACGATATGCGAATCGGCGAAGACCTGAGGCCAGCAAAAATACCAGAGTCAATGGCATTAACATGATGGAAACGGGATTCATCGACCATAGCCACCATCCCTGGCGTTTCTGTATTGATGCATTAACCCAGTTACTCAACACAAGCTTTTCAAGTTTAATTGATTCGGTATTGTCAGATGACAAGTGAGCCAACGATACCTGATCGGCACTACCCTCACGAAACTGCATTGCATGCAATTTGGCATATATACCGTTGTCCCTGAGTAAACTGGCATGGTCGCCCTGTTCCAGCAATCGGCCCTGATCAAGCACCAGAATGCGATCGGCATGTTCAATTGTAGAAAGTCGATGCGCAATCACCAATGTAGTACGATTACTCATCAGGTTTTCCATGGCATGCTGGATGAAGCGCTCTGATTCAGTATCAAGAGCAGAAGTAGCCTCATCGAGGATTAATATCGGTGCATCCTTAAGCAGCGCCCTGGCGATAGCAACACGTTGTCGTTGACCACCAGAGAGTAATACACCGCGTTCACCAACCATAGTATCGAGGCCTTCCGGTAAATCCCTGATGAAGTCCCAGGCGTAGGCCTGTTTAGCGGCTTCCATAACCTTTCCATCTTCGATATCGTTTGCTACACCGTAGGCGATGTTATTACGAATAGTATCATTGAACAGTCGGACATCCTGACCAACATAGGCAATCTGGCGGCGTAAATCTCTTAATCTGTAATCTCTTATCGATTCACCATCGAGTTTAATACTGCCACTATCAAGTTCGTATAAGCGTGGTAACAGATTAACCAGGCTGGACTTGCCACTGCCAGAACGGCCAACTATTGCAATTGTCTGGTGTGGTTCAACCCGAAAACTGACTTCGTCAAGAACCCGTTGCTCGCCTTCACGATAACAAAGCACGACCTTTTCAAATTCAAGCTTACCCTGTGCGCGCTGTAGTTCCAGATCACCATCGTCAATTTCATCGTCACTATCAATAAACCCAAATATACTTTCACCGGCCGCAATACCTTTTTGGATGCTGGCATTAACTGAAGACAGTGACCTCATCGGTGCAAACAGCATTGTCAAAGCAAAAATAAAGGAAACAAAATCGCCTGTCGTCACAACTTCGCGCATAGATTCCGAAGTTGCAAATGCGACAATTGCGGCAAAGGCAATAGCAACGATAAGCTGGATAAGTGGGTTGCTAATCGACTGCGCAACCGACATTTTCAAATGCAGTTTGAGGTTATGCTGATTAATCCGGTAAAACTTGTCACGCTCGAATGATTCGCCTCCGAAGATTTTAACTACCCGATTGGCATCAATCACTTCCTGCGCGACCTGCGTAACCGTACCCATAGAAGTTTGAATACTCTTGCTAATCAGCCTGAATCGACTAGACACTCTTACTACAATCAGGAAAACAATTGGTCCGGCGAAAAGGAAAATCAGCGTTAGCTGCCAGTTCAACCATATCATATAGCAAAGTAATACAATGATACGAAGACTGTCCTGAATGAAAACGGTTAAAGATGTTGAAACAGATCGCGCAATTTTTTCAACATCGTAGGAAAAGCGGGTAATCATTGCACTGGATGACGATTGATCGTATTGCGAGCTGGTCAACGTTAGCAGTTTCTCAAACATTTGCTGACGTAAGGAATTGATGACGTTTCGACCGATATAATCCATACAATAAGTACGTAGAAATACAGCGATCATACGTACCAGAAATATAGTTACTATGGCAAGCGGCACCAGTTTGATAATTAGGGGATCACGGTCGATGAATCCATCATCAAGCATTGGCTTCATTAAATAGGCAAAAGCCGCGTCGGATCCTGCAAAAATTAACATGCCAATAATGGCGAGCAGGAAATAGCTTTTATGTTCAAAAGCCATAGAAAGCAGGGCACGATAGGCCTTAACGCCGGTTAATTCACCCTGCGCCAGTTTCATTCGGTAATGCCATAAAATCGTGCAAACATCGTTACGATTTTACTCGATAGGACGCGTTGTCGCGATGGAAACCTTTGTTAAACCCAGACGCCCGACTACATCCATCGCTGTAACCAGTGACTGTACCGGCGATGCCGCATCTGACTGAATGACGACAGACTGATCCGGGCCTGTTATAGCTCGCTGGATCGCTGCTTTTAATGCATCACTTTTCTGGCTTGTAATCTCACGAGAGTTGAGAAAAAAGCGTCCTTTCGCATCGATCACAATGTCCAGTTTATTATTATCCTTGCGGATCTTCTTCTGACTTGCTTCGGGCAATTTAATTTTAAGCTGCGAAGTTGTATCGAAAGTGGTAGACACCATAAAAAAGATCAGCAATAAAAATACAACGTCTATCAACGGTGTCAAATTGATACTGATTTCTTCTTCGGGGTTGTGCTGAGTAAATTTCATTTTCAGGATATTTTTTTACGGTCACCATGCATGAATTCTACCAATTTCATTGCTTCCTGTTCCATTCCAACTACCAGTTCGTCGATTTTACGTTTAAGGTGGCGATGAAAAATCAGACTGGGTATAGCGACGGTTAAACCGGCAGCAGTCGTGATCAGCGCTTCAGAGATACCCCCGGCAAGCTGGCCGGGGTCACCAACGCCTACTGTTGTAATTGCGGTAAACACTTTTATCATGCCTATCACAGTACCAAGCAAACCCAGCAACGGAGTGATTGTAGATATAGTTCCCAGCGTATTCAGAAAACGTTCCATTTCATGTACGACAAATCTTCCGGTTTCTTCAATGCTTTCACGAACCATGTCACGGGACAGATGCCGGTTGATCAGGCCAGCCGCGAGGACTCGACCAAGTGGAGAGCCTTTTTCAATCTCGCTGATATGTTTTTCGGTCAAAGCATCCTTATTCAGTAGATTCCAGATACCCGTTACCAGTTTGGCGGGTATCACTTTTGTCTTGCGCAGGGTCCAGAAGCGCTCGGTAACAATGGCAAGTGAAATGACCGAGCACAGTAATATCGGTATCATTAACCAGCCGCCAGCCTGAACCAGTTCAAACACATTTTTACCCTCAATTTGAATTGTCGCACATCATACTGTAATCAACTCGGCAATGAGAAGTAATTTCCCCAAAGGTCAACAACTACACATTTGAAGATTAATGCCAGATTCTTTTAGACTGCCGCCAACTGTCGACATTGAGACTGTCGGGCATACTCAACACCATTACAGCCCCGTCGAAGTCACTACGATAAATTCGACTATCTAATTGTTGATACCTCGAAACCACTTCAGCTTTCGGAAATCCCCATCGGTTATTTCTACCTAGTGTAAAAATGACCACCTCGGCATCCACAGCTCTGACAAAGGCCTCTGTCGACGAAGTTAGACTACCATGGTGCGGCGCCAGTAGTATATCGGCCTTGAGATCTGAAGCGCGCAGATTGAGTAGGCGCATTTCCTGCTCGGCCTCTATATCACCGCTTAACAATACACTGTGGCTCCCTCTTATCTTCAACACGCAGGACTGATTATTGGTACTTTTCGAGACAGACTTTAACGAACCGGTGAGGAATTCAAAATCAACTCCATCCCAGCGCCAGGCTGGATAATTATGACAGTTTTGCATCATAGTTTTCAGTTCGAAACGCTTAGCCAGTTCCTTTGGCGTGCCGCTAACAACCGGCACAGTGTCGATATCGTCTAAAAAGCTGACAAACCCACCACTGTGATCAGAATCAACATGGCTAACGATCATAAGGTCTGGTTGATCGATTCCTCGATTTTGCAGATATGGCCGCACCACCCAGTCGCCGGCACTAAATCCATTGGCATTTCCCGGGCCAAAATCATAAACAAGGCTATGCTGACGCGTTTCAACGACTACTGCTGTACCCATGCCAACATCTAGCACGGTCATTTGAAAGCCGTTTTCAGGAATGCCTTCAGGCTGCCAGCAAACTGCGACGAGCAACAATACGAAAGCTGGTAAACGAGTACGCAAGTCTATTGGCAGCAACAATATAAAGGTACCAATTGCCAGGCTAACTAACAACAGACCAGGTCTGTCCGCCAGCGACGAAACTGGTGGTAGCGAAGTTTGCAGGAGTTGCAAATAGTCGAGTAACCAGCCAGTTATTTTGTCTAACAGATAAAATAACCACTCCGCTGCAACAGCAGTGTTCAATACAGCGCATATACTCGCAATCAAGGTAAGTGGCAAAATCAACAAACCCAATATCGGAATTGCAATAATGTTTGCGACAAAGCCAGCTGGACTGGCCTGACTAAATAGCAAAATACTCAGAGGCACAAATAGCAACGAAAATAATAGCTGTATCACCAAAGCCTGTTTCATACGGCTTTTTTGATTTGCGAGCAAAAATTGCCCAAACGCAATCACCAGTAGCGCTGAAAAACTTAACCAGAATGAGGCATCGCCTATCGCCAGGGGATCGACAAGCAAAATAAGGCTGATAGCGATGCAAATGCTGTTGAGCAAATTTACGTTTCTACGCGAAACCAGGGCAAGAAAAACCACCAGCAACATTACCAGTGCGCGTACTGTGGGAATACTGAAGCCCGCCAAAGCTGCATAAGATAAAGCCGCTAGCATTGCTGCAAATGCTGAAAATTCGAGCCGATTGAATCTCGAACGATAAAACAACCGACGCCACAATAAACCTCCAAGCAGATAAAACTGCCCTGCTACCAGGCCGATGTGCAGACCGGAAATGGCAAGTAAATGAGCCGTACCTGTATCTCTCAAAAGCTCACCCTGATGTGGGGGAATATCGCCGCGATAGCCAACTGTTAATGCTTTAAACAGACCAATGTGTTCGCAATCAGGGCAGCTCTGATCCTGTGCCTCGATTATTTGCTGACGCAGGTAATCGATATCGTACCACTCGGAATCCTCAAGCTGTCGATTACTATCCGACTTCCTGACGTAGCCTGTCGCGTCTACGCCTTTAACAAATAGCCAGCGTTGATAATCAAATGTACCCGGATTTTGAAATCCGGTAGCCTGCCTGAGTTTGACTTCCAGTTGCCAGCGTTGCCCTGCTTCGGGGCGTTGCTTACTACGATACCAACTGAGACGTATCAGCTTCGGCATTGGCCGATGATAGGAGTCTATGTAGTCGGGTTCGAAGTAGAATCGAATGGAATGCCTGCGCTGCTCGGTAATATCGGTGATGGTACCAGCGACCAGTACCACACGATTATCAAAATCATCACTCAATTGCCGTTCAAGTGCCTGATTGAGCAATAAGCTTGACCACAGCATCGCCGAGACACACAGACATAAAAATCGAAATCCGGGATGCAGCCAGGCAAACAACAGGAAAACTGGCAGATAGCTTACCCACAACGAGTCGATCAGTGAGTTTCCCCAGAATGCGAGCGCTGCGCCACAGATCACAGCAAAGCTAAACGGTATCATGCAATTTCCTTAAGCTATCAGTCTTCCCTGAAACAGAACCAGTGCCAGCTATGCTTTGCACATTGGGCTATTACCATCGATAATACCATTAACATGTCAAAGAAGTTAATCAAGAGGTATTTACCTCACCCGGATAAAATCACTGAAAATCGATGGATTAAAAAACTCGGCCCACGTTTGCAGGCGCCCGATTTATGGCATATCAATCGTAGATCTTTATCGGGTGCAGCCGCGATAGGTATTTTCTGTGCTTTCATACCAGTTCCATTCCAGATGCTACTCGCAGCAATCGGAGCAATAATTTTCCGCAGTAACATTCTTGTGGCCGTGCCGGCAGTCTGGCTTAGCAATCCGATTACTATGCCACCTATGTTTTATTTCTGCTACTGGATAGGTACGCTGATTCTTGGCGTTGAACTCGGGCAGTTGAATTTTGAACTGAGTTTTGAGTGGCTGATGTCAGGTTTGCTGGAAATCTGGCAACCATTTTTACTGGGTTGCCTTGTCGTCGGCGTAGTATCTGCTCTGCTGGCATTTATTTGTATAAGACTGATCTGGCGATATTACATCTGGACACATATCAGAAAACGACGCAATCGCCGAAATGCAGGCCTGACACCCAATTCCAGATTATGAGCTGACCGTCGAACATTCGTCGTCTGCTAACAAACCATCCTGCATTCGCCATCGAAACTGCA
>JAAEOZ010000708.1 GCA_024222685.1 Gammaproteobacteria bacterium
TACAAACCTTGTCGCCGCGATTTTCATCGAGATGACGATCGATAAACACCGGGGCGACGTTGAACACGGGTGAAAACTCCAGGTGGGTACCAGAACCTGATTGATTCAACGCGACGGTATTGTCAGACATCATGTTTCCTCCTCTTTCAATAGCGGCTATTACCATTTCTATTTAGCGAATCGGGGTAACGTCGATGGTGCTATTGAGAATGTAATATTGTACTTATTAATCGCAAAGTAAAAAGCAGTATAATTCTAGCCGCAATATCTCACCGATTTACGTCGCGAGGCGTCGATAGGTCGTATCCTGCGGAACTGAATCAATGGCTTATGACTCTTCCGTGGTCATTCCCGGTGACTGATGCAGGACTCGGTAAACTCATGCTGTCGCGGGTAAGCCGGCCAGGCTCGCAAATCACCGCTTAAAATCCCTCTGGACATTTATAAAAATGGCCAGAAGATCCGACTTAAAGTGATACCCGGTACGCGCACTATTATTTTAATAATTTGTAATTCCGAGTAATTTAATTACTTAGAATCGCTATTTATAAGCAATAACGCAAAATAATTTCGACGGATAGACGATATATTACTCTTTGCAAGATCTCCATCGAAATTGTCAAAATTTTCAGCGACGCAGTGGGAAAACCTGGAACAGCAGGATCGACACTACTCGCAAGATAATTAGCAGATCAAAATAATTCGAGGATTACAAAATGACAGGCAAACAGCAAACCCTGATACTCAATGGACAGGACTTTGCAATAGATGAACTCGTCACGGCCGGGCAAAATCCTGATATCCAGATTCAGATAAGGGAAAGTAACTGGAAGAAGATCGAGGA
>JAAEOZ010000709.1 GCA_024222685.1 Gammaproteobacteria bacterium
CCATCAACATATCCCCCCGGCAGTTCGCCGATGTCAATTTTATCAAGACCATCGTCAGCGAAGTTAATAACCACGAGCTAAACCCGAACCTGTTTACGCTGGAGATCACCGAGGAGGCCGTGGTCCGCAACGTCGACGAAACTGTCGAGTTTATGAATATTCTCAAGCGCCGCGGATTCAACCTGTCAATCGACGATTTTGGAACCGGTTATTCGTCCTTGCGTTATCTCAAGGAATTTCCACTCGACGAGCTCAAGATCGACCAGTCTTTTGTCAACCAGATTGCCAAGAGCAGGGAGGACGCGGCGATCGTGTCATCCATTATCCAGATGGCAGGCAACCTCGGCATGGACGTCGTCGCCGAAGGTGTCGAGGAGGAAATACAGCTCGAGATACTCGAAAAATACGGCTGCCGTCATTTTCAGGGCTACCTGTTTTCCAGACCGGTGCCACACGGCGAGTTTATCGAACTCCTGCAAAAACAGGTCAAGTCACGTATTCGCGTAGTCTAAGTTGTACTACTGCACACGAAGAGCGAACGAACATATATGACAAAATATTCAATAATTGCAGGTGGCGTTTCGTTGTGACAGTATCGTAAAACTACCGACTTGCCACGTTAATAAAAATTGACCCGCCAAGGCAATAGTTTCTTAAAAATGAAAAATTATGTTGAAGTCGAAAATTATGATTGAAAAAATAGATTTCGATTCAGAGTCACTTGAATTTGGCGTTAACGACGCACTCGCTCAACAGTTCGAAGAAATTGGCGAGATCGGATACTTTGTGTTTGATGCCCTGGAAGAAAAGTTTCTTTATGTGAGTTCAGGGTATGCCAGAATCTATGGCGTCTGTCCAGTTCAGCACCGTGAAAATATAAAGTCCCTCGAAGACGACCTGGCTTTAATCCTTAGAGAAGACCGAGCACAAGTACATGCCGCCTACCAGAAACATCTTTGCCTGGGTGAAAATTGTATCGTCGAATATCGCATCAGACGGACCGATGGTTCTATTCGCTGGATACGTGAGTCAAGCGCGGCACAGCGTGTCAGGGCTGGAAAAGTCGAGCTTACGATTGGTGCGATACAGGATATTACCGAACAAAAAGAAACTGAAAAAAATTACTGAAAATTCAACTTGAGCTTGAACAGCAGGTTTTCGAGCGTACTGCTGATTTGACCGAAACCGTAAAAAAGCTACAGAACGAAGTAGCAGAACGCAAAAGAATGGCCGCGGAGCTTGAGTTTTTAGCTAATCACGATCCACTAACTGGACTGGCAACTTTACGTCTATGTAAAGATCGACTTGAAAATGCAATTGCCAAATCCAAAAAAAGCTCACTCGGTTGTGCGGTGATGTTTTTCGATCTCGATGGCTTTAAAGCCGTTAATGATGATTATGGTCACGAGCTCGGAGATCAGGTACTTAAGTTGACGGCTGAAAGAGTAGTTTCAGAAATTTCGAAATCGGATGTCCTGGCACGTATTGGTGGAGACGAATTTGTTTTGATCCTCGACGGAGTTGATTGCCGAAGTAGTATTGGGCGAATTGCCAACAGATTGAGTTCAAAAATCAGTCTGCCTGTGTGGCTAGACAATCAGTTGATTAAAATCAGTACCAGCATAGGCATCGCGATTTATCCCGA
>JAAEOZ010000710.1 GCA_024222685.1 Gammaproteobacteria bacterium
CTTTCAGTATTTGATTACCCGGAGATGGATTTTGAAAGCTTGATTGAAGCACTCGCGGAATACCCTGCGATGATGATGAATATCATGCACACACCGGTCACCGATATCCATGAATCGTTGGAACTGGTTAAAAAACATTGGGACAAACCCATAGGGATTTACCCGGAATCAGGCTATTTCACCATGCCGGACTGGAATTTTATAGACATTATTGATCCGCATGAACTCGCCACCATGGCAGCGGACTGGGTGAATCAAGGCGTGCGTATGTTTGGAGGATGCTGCGGCCTGGGGCCAGATCACATTCACACGCTAAGCAAAGCATTTAAACATTCGTAATACTTTTTGCGGATTTGTTTTTTGACTCAACTGAGCAACGAAAAATTAGATGCCAGAGTTGCTATGGTAAATCAACAACAAACTCCTGTGCTGAATAACCATGCTTCAAATCTCTGGCACGCACCTTTACCTGTTTAACTGAATCAGGTATCGATACACCAGATAGAGATCTGGTAAAAGGCTGCTCATCAACATGCGGGTGATAAAGAACTCTCGAACCTAACACTTGATCGTCAAGTGTTACGATGTCCCATTGATTAGCATAATGTTCCCAGCCTGTATCAGCATGCTCCAGTGTCACTGAAAATCGACAGTCGACTGTACAATAAACCTTAACATCGACAATCCGTACCTCATCAGCAAACAACGCTCCACTCGCAAGCATAAAAATTGCAGCAGTAATTAAAGCCTTATAGTCTGATTTCATATCTATCTCCATAGCAATTCATTCGCTGCTGCACCCACAGTTCCAGCAAATCTCAAATGATGAATCATTCTTTTCCTGACAACTCCGACAAAACCAGTAATCATCCCGGCGATTATCCAGGATACTCTTCAATATGGCGTCAGCCTGCTCAAACTGCCGGTCATTATCTACCCAGAGTTCCGGCCAGGTATCAAATGTTGCCAGATCACCTGCTCCACCGGAAGCGAACTCGTTCATGATTATGGTATCAATACCCTTGTCTTCGAGCACATTTCTCAGATTAAAAATTATGATTCTATTTTCGTGCGTATACAGCTTTTTCATCCCGTCTTATTATCTTCGTGAATCCCGTACCATTTCGTAAGCACTTTTGATCTGCTGCGTTTTTTCAGTAGCGTCCTGGATCATTTCATCGGGTAAACCCTTGGCAACCAGTTTATCCGGATGATGCTGTGACATCAGTCGACGATAGCTTTTTTTCAACTCCGCGTCGCTCACCGAATTGTCAACCCCGAGAATTGTGTAAGCATCTTCCAATGTGGTTTTCGAGCTGCTCGCCTGGCTGTAACCGGTACTACCAAAGCCAGCTTTGAGCATTTCTTCAAGGCGTCTTAATTGCGCTAAAGGAATCCCGAGTTTCTGACAGATATGGGCCAGGACTTTTTCCTCTGCAGGATGCATCACACCATCGGCATAGGCAGCCTGTAGCAGTATTTCAAGAAACATCTGAATCAACGTGGTACGTCTGTGCGTCTCTTTTCTAAATTGATCGAGTACTTCATCAATGGGAAAACTATCCGACTTACCTTCGTTGAATAACTTTCTTGCCGATTCTCGCATTTCGGCATTAAGACCCAGGTGAGTCATGACTTCTTCGGCAAGACGAATTTCATCTCGCGTGACCCGACCATCAGCCTTGGCAATATATCCCATGACCGAAAAAGTCGCTGTAAAAAAGGCGAGCTGAATTCTTTCCTGGTCGACACCACCCTGCCAACCATCTTTACCGATCGCGTTCAGACCACGATCAAAATTATGCCCAAATGCAATGCCGACTAACGCACCTAACGGCCCGCCAATCATAAACCCGAAAGCGCCACCTAATGCTTTACCCCACCATGCCATGACTTATTCGACCTCCGCAAAATTAATACGTTGAATAATGTTGTAGTGCTGTCGTAAATCCTGTGCCTGAATACAGCATACCCCGCTACCGCCAAATTCAAAATCGATCCATGTCATGGGTAGCACTTCATATCGTTCCATCATTGCCGACTGCGAGTTGCCTACTTCTATGATTAAAACCCCATGATCGCTGAGGAAATCAATTGACTGCAACAGTATTTTATTCACCAGTTCAAGGCCATCTATACCTGCAGCCAGCCCGAGACCCGGCTCAAAAGCAAATTCATCGCTGATATCTGCCATGTCTTCCGCATCTACATAAGGCGGATTACTGACGATTACATCAAATTCCTGAGCCGGGATATCACTCAAAAGATCGGACTGATATAGCGTCAGGTAGTCATCGAGCTGGTGTGCCTTTCGATTGATTTTAGCAACTTCGAGTGCTTCTTCGGATATATCCGACGCACAGACTTCGGCGTCTTCAAACGCATACTGACAGGCGATAGCAATACAACCACTACCGGTGCACAAATCAAGTATACGCTCCACTTGCTGTGAATCTATCCAGGGCTCGAACTGATTCCCGATTAATTCCGCTATTGGTGATCGCGGCACAAGCACACGCTCGTCAACATAAAATTTTAATCCACAAAACCAGGATTCGTGTGTAATGTAAGCGACTGGTTGACGAGACCTTGCACGCTTCTGTAGCAATTCCACAACCTGTTGACGCTCACTCGATAACAACACGCAATTTAAATATTCTTCCGGCAGATCAGATGGTAGCGATAGCGCATACAAACTTAAATAGCGAGCCTCATCGAAAGCATTGGCAAAACCATGACCAAAACTCAGGCGCTGGCGATTAAACTCACTCGCGCCCCAACGAATAAAATCCCTGATAGTTGTCAGTGTTTGTGGAATCAGTTGATCAGCCAAGTTGTGTTTGAATTCAGTTAAAATATAATGCGCGGATTCTACACCATATTTCTTCAAACAAACTGAAAATCACACTCCCAGCAAGCACCGGATAAAACTGATTATGCGCAAATCTAACATTATCGTTATTGCCGTTCTGGCAATGACAATCGGTTTTAGCATTGCCTGGATAGCCAGACAATCTCAACCGATTGAGCTCGAAGCAGGTATGTGGTTTGGAGAACAATCCCGTGCCCTACCCGAATTTGAATTAATAGATCAGAATAATAATAAACTCATCCAGACTGATTTTCAGGGAAAGTGGCATCTCGTTTTTTTTGGCTATACCCATTGCCCAGACATCTGCCCGAGCAGTCTACAAACCATGGCCGATATTGTTAAACTGATTGATGACAAAGATGTTACAAAATCCCTGCAAATAGTTTTCATTTCGGTTGATCCGGATCGTGATAGCCCCGAAATCCTGAAACCTTATGTGGAGTATTTTAACCCGAATTTTATCGGTGCGACCGCGTCGGCAAACAATCTAGAGCGCTTAACAGCCTCAATCGGCATTGCTTATTTTGTCGATAAAAAAGATTCTGACCAGGTTAGTTATGAGGTCGGTCATAGTTCAGCATTTGTACTCATCAATCCAGCGGTAGAATTTTCCGGATTATTTTCAGCACCACATGATAGTCGGAAAATCGCAGGTGATTTGACCAAAATTATCGAGAGATATTAATTCAGCGAAATCCTTCAACTTACCTGGCAATCTGATAGATGTTATTCTGCACTTCGGTGTTGGCGAATCACAACGTTTAAAATTACTTTAAGAATATGGCCTCAATGAACGAATCGGATGTAATACAAAAAGAACCACTGATCAATAAGGAAAAGATATTTCTCTGGCTGTTTTACATCGCACCTCATCATTTTATCTCGCGAATTGTTTTTACTATAACGCGTATGCAGGGGCCGTTTGTAAAGCCGCTAATCAGCTGGTTTATTCGAAAATTTAATGTCGATATGAGCGAAGCGCAATACGGTGAAAATCTCGAACTGTATGAAACATTTAACGAATTCTTTACTCGCTCGCTCAAAGAAGGCGTACGACCGGTAGTCAACGGCATTAATACACTCGCCTGTCCCGCCGACGGTACAGTTTCTCAGTCGGGCAAAATAGAACAGGGGCTCATTTTCCAGGCCAAGGGCCATCTATACACCACCACGCAATTACTCGGAGGTGATGAAACTATGGCGAAAATGTTCGAAAATGGAAAATTCGCCACGATATATCTCGCACCCCATAACTATCACCGGCTACATATGCCAACCGATGCGCGGCTATATAAAATGATTCACGTGCCTGGACGATTATTTAGCGTCGCACCCTGGACAGTAGAAGCCATCCCTCGAATTTTTGCGCGAAATGAACGTGTGGTCTGCCTGTTCAATACTCGGGCCGGGCCACTTGCAATGGTTCTGGTCGGCGCTATCAATGTAGCAGCTATTGAAACTGTCTGGAGTGGACTGATAACACCACCGATGGGTAAACGAGTTAGTGAATCAGACTTTTCACATACCACTAAACACTATAAAAAAGGCGATGAAATGGGTCGTTTTAATATGGGCTCAACCATCATTTTGCTGATGGGTCAGAAAGTCGAATGGCTACAGAAATTACGGCCTGGAAACGCAGTCAAGGTTGGCGAGTTAATCGGGCATTTTCCGATGCCACAAAAGAAAGCGGTCGCCACACCTAAGGTAAATACCTAATCAGAAAAACTCAGTACCTGATCTATCGAATCTATATCTTCGAGTCCCATTAGTAATCGGTCGAGTCCCAGCGCTACGCCCGC
>JAAEOZ010000711.1 GCA_024222685.1 Gammaproteobacteria bacterium
ATAACGCTCGCCAAGAATTTCCGCCTCCAGTTCTTCCGTGGAATTAAGCACATCAATATCGATATAGCCCAGGGCTATTACTTTCTTCAGCGTATGCCCGTAACCACCCGAGGTGATTCGTCCGACCATGCCCGATGCGTCGAAAACCGGTGCATTACTGATGGGTTGCACATCGCAGTGGTCTATTTCGAGCGTCACCATTTTTACATCAATGCCTCTGGACTGTTGTTTCAACAATGCATCTCTACCGAGAAACTCTCCCTTGTCGATAGCGATAAAGCGTTCCAGCCCTGACTCGAACGGGCTGTATTCACTACTCAAATCCAGGTTCCAGCCACGATAGGATTTCTCCAGGCGTAGCGAGTCGATGGCGCGCATGCCGATTGGTTTGAGTCCGTGGGTTTTGCCTTTTTCAAACAGTAAATCGTAAAGTGCCAGTTGCTGCTCGATATCATGATGCAGCTCCCAGCCCAGTTCGCCGATATAACTGACGCGGATCGCCAACATCTGACCGATACCGGTTATTTCGACAGTTCGCGCACTAAACCAGGGAAACTCGGATTGACTCAGGTCCTGCGTTGTTAGCAGTGCCAGTAAATCCCGTGAATTTGGACCGGTGATGACAAAGGCACCTTTGTCAGAAGTGATGTTTCTGATTCGCACCGAGTCATCGTCGGCATTGGACTTTAGCAACAAATCCTCGTCATAGCGTTCGGCCCATGCGGGGGTGACCACATAGAAATGTTCTTTGTTGAGACAGGTAACGGTAAATTCACTGCGTATGCCAGCGTTTCCGGTTAACACATGCGCGAGTCGCAGCTTGCCGACGGCAGGGAGTCGGTTGGCAAGCAGGCCATCGAGAAAACCGTAGGCACCTTTGCCGGTGATTTCGAACTTGGTGAAAGGCGTGAAGTCGATCAGAGCGACTTTGTTTCTTGCGGCGTGGCACTCGCTGGCAATTGCTGCAAAATCATTCGTGCGACGAAAGCTGAGTATATCTCTGGCTTCAACTCCTTCGGTAGCAAACCAGTTAGCACGTTCCCAACCATACTTTTGCCCCCAGACCGCACCGGCTTCGCACATGCGCGAATAACAGGGCGAAGTTTTCAAGGGTCGTGCTGCAGGCATTTCAAGGTTTGGATAGTGGATTTCGAATACGTGCCCGTAGGTTTCGATATTCTTTTTGATTGTATAATCCTGATCGGCATAGGCGCCAAAACGTCGCGGATCGACCTCAAACATATCGATACTTGGTTCGCCTTCGATAATCCATTCGGATAGATACTTACCCACACCGCCAGCCAGCAGAATGCCAAAGGTATTGCCCTCGGCGAGCCAGAAATTGGGTAAGCCCCAGGCGGGTCCCACCAGTGGTGAGCCATCCGGGGTATGTGCGATAGGCCCGTTGACAATTTCCCTGATTCCGGCATTTTCAAGCAAAGGCACAACTTTCGAAGCAGCTTCAAACTGGTCGATCATTCGATCCATATCAGGGTCTAACAGCTCCTGGCCGAACCCTTCAGGCACCGCATTTTCAGCCCACACCGGTGGATTAGAATCGTAAGGTCCGAGAATAAACCCCTGGCGTTCTTCGCGCAGATAAAAAAGGCTGCGATCTTCGCGTAAAACCGGTAATTCGGGGTAGCCCTGCTCTTTTCTGGATTGCAGTTCGTCTATGCTGTCGGTCACCAGAAACTGATGTAGAACCGGAATGCAGGGAAGATCGAGCCCGACCAGTTTGGCCGTCTGACGTGCGTAAAACCCGGTTGCGCAAACAACATGTTCAGCAATGATGCTACCCTGGCTGGTATCAACCTGCCAGTCTCCGCTGGCGCGTTGCTGAATCGCCGTCACTTCTGTGTGGCGATAAATTTCTGCTCCATAGTTACGCGCACCAGCTGCCATAGCCTGGGTCACATCAGCCGGTGCGATATGCCCATCATGCGGATGATGCAATGCGCCGAGGATGCCATCGGTGTTCATAAAGGGCCAGAGTTGTTTCACCCTGTCAGGGGATATAATCTCGAAAGGCACGCCACTGGTATTGGCGGTATCGCAATAGGCATTATATTCATCCATGCGATCTTTACTGGATGCGATTCTCAGATTACCGGTTTTGTGGAAACTAACGGCCTGTCCGGTTTCTGCCTCCAGGGTCTGATAAAAATCTACGGAGTATTTGTTGATTCGTCCGATCGAGTAGCTCGGATGGTATAGCGGCAATAACCCGGCGGCATGCCAGGTCGAGCCCGCAGTCAGTTCGGTACGTTCACAGAGGGCTACATCTGTCCAGCCCGAACGGGCGAGGTGATAGAGGATGCTAACCCCGACAATTCCACCACCGATGACGACTACTCTAGCTTGCTGTTTCAACGGCGATGCCAGTAGGCTTTAATATTTAGCCTTCAATTTCGTCCGTATCATACTGCCCCGAAATTCTGCGGCGCAGGTGCGACCAGGACATGCCTACTGCGAGTACTGCTGCGATTACAATCTCTACCACCCATTGGATAACGGATGAATCCTCGAGTGTAAAGAATCCCCACTCAATAAACAGCCAGACAATGATCCCAAAAAAACCAACTGCCAGAACCGTACCTATTGCGCCTAGCGAATTCCATGTGGCGCGTAGAAACATCACCCAGCCTATTAGCAGGACGATGCCGCTTGCGGCCAGATATACCTTCGGCACCTCGGATTGAAGATAACCAACCCAGGAATAACCGCTGGGATTATAGCTAGTGAAGACAAGCGCGGTCGCAAAAAGTAATCGCATTATAAAACTGCCGAAGTCAAATTCGTTTCTAGCCATGATAGTGTTGTCGCGTCGTTAGGATATTAAAAGAGCCCATCTGCCAGGTATTGAAGCGGATAATTCTAGAGCGCATTATACGCGACTTCCCTGACTCGATGCGAGCATATCGATGATATCTCTAGCGAAATACTTTCAGTATTTGCAGTTTACTGGAAAATTAATAATTGCCTGTCGATTTTTCGGATGCAGTCAAATCAAAGCCTCGTATAATAATCGACATGCAAACATTACCCGACGAAGAAACGCTTTATCAGGCGTTAATAAACCGCGACACCAGTCTCGAGGGTGTTTTTTATTTTGGCGTAAAAACTACCGGCATTTTCTGTCGACCGACCTGTAGTGCACGTAAGCCACTAAAGCAGAATGTCGAATATTTCAACTCGATTTCATCCGCAATGGATAGTGGTTACCGGCCCTGTAAGGTCTGCTCGCCACTGGCTAAAAGTGGAGAGATTCCCGACTGGCTGAATGCTCTGTTTAACGATATCCACGCCAGTCCGCAAGAAAGCTATAAAGATGAGGATTTGCAGGCACGCGGCATCGATGCAACCCGGGTAAGACGATGGTTTAAAAAAGCACACGGCATGACTTTTCATGCCTACCTGAAAGCGTTACGCATAAATCGGGCTTTCGAGAAAATGAAACACGCTCAGGATGTAACTTCGACGGCAATGGATAGCGGTTACGAATCTTTCAGCGGATTCCATTCAGCATTTCGCAATGTAACCGGGTTAAGCCCATCGCAATCGAAAGACCAGCCGTTAATAACACTCAGTCAGTTTGCTACACCACTAGGACCTATGTATGCCGGTGCCAGTGAAACAGGATTATGCTTTCTGGAATTTGTCGATCGCAAGATGATCGATGCACAGATAGAGCAGTTGCAGAAACAGATGAAGGCCAGGTTTGTCACCGGTAAATCTGATTTGCTCGATCAGGTAGAACAACAATTAAACCAGTATTTCGACGGAGAACGCAGTGAGTTCGATCTGCCACTTGATATACACGGCACCGATTTTCAGCAACAGGCCTGGCATGCATTATTGAAAATTCCCTATGGTGAGACACGCTCCTACCAGCAACAGGCTGATCGTATCGGTAAACCCAAAGCGGTTCGCGCAATCGCCAGTGCCAATGCAAAAAACCATATTGCAATTGTTATTCCCTGCCATCGAGTGATTGCCAAAGACGGCGGGCTGGCCGGGTTTGGCGGTGGCATATGGAGGAAGAAGTTTTTGCTGGATCTGGAAGGAGCTATTGAGGTTGATCAGCCAAAACAGGAACAGTTGCTGTAATCAGGAAACCGCTTATCAAATTGTCGTTGCGAGGAGCGATAGCGACGTGGCAATCTAAACCTCGATGCACTGATTGCCGAATCTGATCCAGACACCGAGTATTTGTATGGCAATTTTACAGAAGGTGGTTCGGTAAACAGCTGAAGGTGGCCTTTTATGACTGGCTTGTGAAGCTGAACTTACGCAATCCAGGACAGATTAAACGCCTGTACAGGAGAGGGCGTTAACGCCCCATCAACATATCCACAAACCGTAGTCGTGTTTCAACACCGCCATCCCGAAAGTTAACAAACTGCGCATGCTGCCAGGTCGACCCTACATTCATATCAATCCCCCACAACGGTGCTAAACCGTTAGGCAGCATCGAATAACGTAAATCAACAAGTACCTTCTCGCGCGCCGGGTCGAGTATTACGTAGTCATCGGAAAAATAACGGAAGCGATCAATATCGTGATGAAGCGCGGATGCTGAATCAAGTTCAGGCATGTCGTGTTGTTGCTCAAAAGGTTTTACCTGATCACCTTCAAAAATATGCTCGTCACTAAACGGCACTACTCGTATAGCGTCAACAAAAAACAAACCATCACTCTGATAAACCGAGCGCCACAATATCAGATTCGCCATAGTTGGTTTTACCAGCTGTCGTTTTATAGTGTGTCCTCGTTGTTGTGCGAGTTGAACTGCAACATCATGAGCACGGCTATGTTGATATACCCCAAACAGCAAATAGCAGCCTGCCAGTAATAATCCGAATTGCGCATTCCGCTGTTTCCGCGCTCGAAGGCTAACAATAATGGCAACGATTAGAATTAGTGAAAAAACAGGGTCAACTATGGCGATGATGCGCCAGGCGATGCGCTCATCGCTGAACGGCCAGAGTAACTGAGTGCCGTAACTGGTGCAGGCATCGAGTAGTCCGCTGGTGGCATAGCCTGCCAGGGCATAGAAATAGATTTTCCTGAATGGCAGATGTTTTTTAATAATCGGCCAGATCAATATCGCCGCAATCAATGCGCCGACAGGTATAAACAGCAGTGAATGGGTAAAGTGGCGATGAAACTCGATATTCAGCAGAGGATCGTTCGACGAACGTATTAATGTATCCGCATCGGCCAGTAATGCTGCGGCAAAGCCGATGCCTGCGGCGAGTTTCGTTTCATGTTTGCGGGAAACCGAGAGCGCCATCGTCGCGCCGAGTAAGCCCTGAGTGACAATATCCAAAATCGTTACAACTTATCAGTAAATTGCATGCTTTGTACGCCAGTAACTGAGTAAAGTAAATACCATCAGATAATGCCTCATAAATATCAGCTACTGAGCTGTCATTTAATGTACAACGCATTTCTTCAGTTATACCTCAGGTAAATACTCTAATCTCCAGTTTCGGGATTTTTCAGTAAAACAAATAAATCCGTTTGGATGTATTATGGTCTTTAAATCAAGTTACTTATGAAACTGTTATTAGTCGAAGATTCTGAGCGTCTACAACGTTCACTATCTACAGGCCTGTATAAGCGCGGATTTACTGTTGATCAGGCCTTCGATGGTGAAGAGGCGCTCGCCTATATCGCAGTTAATCAGTATGAAGCCATAATACTCGATTTAATGTTGCCGAAGATTGACGGTTTAACGGTACTTTCAACCCTGCGGAATAAAGGCAATGATTGTCATGTACTGATTCTTTCGGCCAACGATCAAACCGAAGATCGTATTCGTGGCCTCGATCTCGGCGCTGACGATTATCTGGTCAAGCCTTTTTCTTTCGATGAACTGGTATCTCGCCTGCGGGCCTTGAATCGACGTCGTAATGGTGCGAAGAACCCGATCATCGAAGTCGAGGGTGTACAAATCGACTCGGTATCGAGGCAGGTTCACTTTGACGGCCAGCTGGTTGAACTCACACCGCATGAGTATCGGCTGCTTGAATTTCTCTGCCAGCGCAGGGGGCGGGTTTTCTCTCATGACCAGCTCATCGATCAGATATATGACAGCAGTAGCTATGTTACGCGCAATGCGGTCGAGGCCCATATCAGTGAATTAAGAAAGCGCTTACGCGCAGTAAATGCCCCCCCACTTGTCAGGACGCGCAGGGGTTTCGGTTACCTGGTCGAGTAAACTCGCATGTATTCGATTCGAAATAAGCTGAATGTCTCAATCATCACCGGCATGATTGTGCTGTTATCAGCTGTTGCTGTGTTTCTCTATTCCCGAGTTGTAGTTCAAATTGAACAGGTATTCGACACCGCCTTATATGACAAGGCGCAGGGACTAATATCACTTACAGAATTCGATGAAGAGGGCCTCGAGTTCGACTTTGCCGAAGAGGGCGTCATGCTCGAATTTCAAACTGACGAGTCACCGCAGTATTATCAGCTATGGCAGCAGCGTGATGAATTGTTAATCAAATCCCCGTCTCTCGGCACAACAGACCTGCCTTCTTTAAATACCCCACTGGGACAACATCAATATGCAGACTTGATACTGCAAGACGGACGTGCCGGCCGGTTGATTGAAATTAATTTCATGCCTCGTGTCGAAATGGACGACGAAGAAGACATAGACCCTGCCGACATACCACCGGTATTGCCGATAATCCTGGTTTATGCTCGCGAGCGAGAAACACTCAACACGATACTGTTTACTATTGGTACTACAATTAGTGGTGCAATTATCGCAGTACTAATTTTCTCCGCGTTGTTAATACGACACCTGATCGGTAAAGGGCTGGCACCTTTATCTAATCTTGCCAGACAGGTGAGTGCGATTGACGAATCAAGGCTGGCTGAACGCCTAAACCAGAACGGTCCGCAAAGCATTGAAATCGCACCAATCGAGAAACAGCTAAATCA
>JAAEOZ010000712.1 GCA_024222685.1 Gammaproteobacteria bacterium
AATAATTGCGCCAGTGAACCCAGTTCAATAGTCTGGAAGCCAGGCCGTAGAATAATCATTGCGCCGATAAAAGCGATCACAATCGCGGCGATTCGCCTGGCATGGAATACTTCGCCCAAAAATAATGCCGCGCCGATGGTTGTGAATATCGGCGAGGTATAGCCAATCGCAGTGACCTCTGCAATGGGTATACGCGCCATCGCATAAAACCACAGCATAACCGCACCACCATGCGCCAGACCACGCAGGGCGTATAATTTGTACAGGATAATTGACGGAGCGCGAAAGCTGTCTTTTTGCAGTAACCGAAAGAGAACGGGCAGAACCAGCAAGGTACCAAACGCATAGCGTATAAACGCAGCCTGTACGGCGGGCATGTCCGATCCAAGGTGCCGAACAATACCCGTCACCGCAACAAATAGCGCACCCGTTAATAACATCCAGGCAATACCAGCTGCTGTCCTGTTTGATGCGTGGTGAGCGGTTTTATCCGGTAACTCGATGGTGGGTTTCTCCTTGCGGCAGGGTGGGATTGGATGCGCAGTATGCACTGATGGGGTGGGTTGTGCAGTGCTTATTTTTAGAGCTGTGCTTTAGTGTAATTTCCGGATCCCTAAATCAACAAACTGAAAATTCTATTATCAAGGCTACCAGTGTTTTCGTTACTCAGGACTAGTTATCAAACAAGATGATTCAAGTCGTTCGAAAATCAGCTTCTCGCGACCTGGATCACCCATTGCACAACTCTGAACTGCATATGCAAAATTCCTGTTTTTTAGCAACCCAGTTATCTGTTCCGAAACAAAGGTTTGTAAATTCTGTGGCGCCTGCTTCAGTTCCGAAGGTAATTCCCGGCGACCATCAAATAAAATAAGCAAATCTTCAATATCATGACTCGAAACAGGGTCACCCTCACCTCTTCCCAGAAAGGCTTCCAGCTTGGTGGCAACGAAATATACGGGAGATATTAGTTTTATTGGTAAGCCATCGGCCAAATGATAATCATCTGCTGACTTGATAGCATCTTTATACCATCGATTTGAAAACCCCAGAATATCTTCATCATCCGGCATGATATCAACACGTAAATCGCCAAACCACATGGCGCATATTGGCCCATCATTATCGAGCCTTTCCCGAAATTCCCGCATTCGTAATTCATTCATCAAATGTGTATAGGCAGCATAGCCATCCAGATGAGCGATTAAATCGACATCATAGGTATGCCTAACTTGTTCCTGGGTAAATTCATCTGTTACTAACAGCGCCGTAGTACAGCCTCCAACAAATACAATTTCAGAGAGCAAATCCTGTCCAAGTCCCCGCGCTACTCGTATTAACATGTCCTTGTGTATATTCGCGTTGCTCATCGAATAATCTCCAGATGCTTATTCAATAATTTTATCGCCAAATTACGCTCGCGTGACTGCCCAATTCTAATCGCATCAACCAAAGCTAGCAGCGCGTACAGTTCGGCATCCAACCTTACTGCGTGACCAACCGATTTAAACAATGGTTCAATCGACTGACCCTTTGTATTTCCATTGGCATCCGACCAAACTGGCGGTAAATCCCCCGCGCTATGCAAGCCCGATTGCAAGACTGGTGCGCTCAGCGCTGTCGAAATCCCTCGCACTACGGCACCTGGTTTTGCTGGAAAGACATAACGCAATCCGTATACGATAAACTCGTTTAGCGCCTTAATATTGGCTCGTGGTACCTGAGTCTTTCTATCTAATCTAGCAAGTCCCGATTCGATGCTCCGTTGTAGTGATAGATTAACCTGAGACTTACTAATACCCGTTAATTTCGCCAAAGAACGAACGGCGTATTGATTATAAGATTCGACTGATTCCCGAACCTCTCCCATCTTTTTGCCAGCCTCCAGAATCCAGTCCTCCCATTGGCCAAACGCATAGTCAGGAAAATCGCCACTCTCTCGCATTTGCAGGCAAACCAATTTGAGTAATAAACCTATATCTTGATTTTTCATAACAAACGCCGAATTTGTCCCGTGTCCCGGGACTTAGGACATTCTCTATTTGTGAACTGGGTTTGTCAAGCAGGTATAACGGCACTATGAATTCAACAATTCTTACAAAATACCGGACCTGATGTGACATTGGCTTTTCAGTATAGGGCGCTTTTAAGTATTTCCAAAATACAAAGCCGACAACACCAGGTTATCCAGGCACAGGTGAAATTGATCTTATGAAATATTATGATAGAAAGAAAAACGCCGTGTCGGCGACTAGCTTACATAGCCGGACTTTAGCCGATGAGGTCGATGTGATGAGGTTAGTATGGATGAGCAAAGTAACTTTCTTACCATGAAAAGACCCCACAAATACACTCTGTTAACCCTATTTTTACTAACCGCAACCGCTTGCCTCCCATATATGGCAGGTGAGCGTGCTGCTTTTGCTATATTCAATGACACTTCAAAAAATATAAGCTACCAACTAGACATAAACTCGGAACTTTCGCCAAGTGTTGAGATAGCAGCTGGCGAGTTTGATTATGCACTAGAGTATGATACTGAAAATTTTATTGAAGGGTTACCAAACGAAATTGGGCACGCGATTATTATAGTAAGTGGGTGTTCTATTGAACTAGATAGGCAGGAAATAATTCAATATTCAAACAAAGACCCTGAAGGAAGGAGCACATGGGATCTACATGTTACTAGTAAATTATTTAATGACTTTGAATGTGGGGAGTAACTCCCGAACCCCCGCCTTTGTTGAGGCGTTGCGAGACAAGGATGGGGATCCAGGAACCGTTCAGTAGGGGTAGAGCATCTATTCTTTTTTCACTACTGTGGGTAGGGTTGTTTGTTGGCAGAGGCTAAAAGATAGAGCTGGACCTGGGTGTTTTTTTAAAAATACTAAGGAACTGGTAGTGTTCTCGTATTTCCATTAGTCATTCCGGCCTCCGAGCCGGAATCAAATATCGAAGCAGCATTAAAATCGTCCCCTGCCACGATGTACTGCGAGATAATCTTGCTCTCCGACTTCCCTATAAGGAAAAATATTCCAACAGTTCCTCACCCAACGGTTTTTCCAAAAGCCATTCAACATTCATTGGTTTTTCGCCCTTGTGGCGTAAATACTTCAATTTACCGCAGTAGATAAAAGGAGCACCTTTTTTAGCTTCTAGTTTATTTTTTCGAACAAATAAATGTACCCAGCTTTCATTAGTCGCGTGATTGATTATGGCTTTCCCCTTGCTACCGCTAGGAGATGAGCTCTTTTGGCTTTGCCAACGAAAATTCTCCTGATCGATAAAGTAATCGTGGTACTGGTGATCTTTGATTTTACCTTGCTTGTTTAATGTCACTAATAAAAACTGATCCCGGCAATTTTTAGGACAAACATGCCCAGATTGCCAAAGACCTGTATTGAACTCCAAATCAAACAATCCTGGAATTTCCTCTCGCATAAATGATTGATGTAAATACAGATCCACCGGATCGACTATTTGTCGTAGACGAGCAAATGTATTCATCTCATCAGTTGCCATCATCGGCTCATATTCAGCATTCTGGGCAATCAACTGATACTGGTTATCCCCTAATTTTTTCACGTCCCTCAACAGATACTGATCATCACCGGTTACATCTTGTCGCTCAATCGCGATAGTTTTACCGTCGTTGCTGCCTGCATTGTCAGGCGTGATCAGCTCAAGCAGTAAATAGTCAC
>JAAEOZ010000713.1 GCA_024222685.1 Gammaproteobacteria bacterium
ACCCTGGCTGCGTTTGGCATAGATTTACAGGTCTTGAGTGCTTTATTACTTGTACCGATTGCAGGAGTTGGTCATGTTATAGGTTTGAAGGTGCATGAAATGATTATGCACAATGATCTACGATTTAAGCGAGTAGTTGGTGGGGTGTTGATAGTTATCTGTGGGATTGGGCTGGTCAGTATACTTTAGCCGAATCTATTTACATGAAGCTTCTAGTCAAGAATGCGATGCTAGTGTAGGACGCTACACTAAGCCGCAATTATCAAATTGCGACCTGTCTTCTTGGCCTCATAAAGATTCTTATCCGCTCGGTTGATGGTTTCAAATGCATTTTTATCCCTGCCGGTAACACTTGCGACACCTATACTAAGGCTAACTTGCATATAACCACTAATACCGGGAATCTTATTGGCTGACATAGCGTGCCTGAGATGTTCTGCTACTGTTGTAGCTGATTGAAGAGAACGTTTCGGTAATAAAATACCAAATTCGTCTCCACCAATTCTGCCTGGAATATCATTGCTACCGAGGTTATCCATGCAAACACGTGCTACTTCCTCGATGACTTTATCACCCATGGCATGACCGAAAGAATCGTTAATAACTTTCAGAAAATCGATATCAAGAAACAATACTGAAAAAGGTAATTCATCATTTTGGCATTGTTGAAACACTTTTTCGGCTTCGAGAAAAAAGCTTCGTCGGTTATGGAGATCGGTCAGAGAGTCACGGTAGGCAAGCTTTGCTAATTCGTCCTGTTGCACAATGATGCGACTGAAAAGTGGCTTAAATACAAATAACCCTATACCCGAAACCAGCATGATTACAGTAATCAGCATTACGGCTACAACGATTCTCAGTCTGGTTATACGAGTCATACTATTATTTGTATAAAGACTTGCTAATTCATCGAGACCACTATGAAGGCTTTCTTTTGCAGCTTCCCTCAGTTCTTTCAGGTAAAAGCTTGATATTAAATCAGGTGACCAGTCGTGAGACAGAACCTCACGGGTGTTGTATATGAAAAGCCTGGCTTTTTCGTCCAGATACTCAGGTTCTCCGAAGAATAAAGCATCAATGTTATTCTCGAAAACAACTGTGTCAGTGTTCGAGATCTGGCCCCTGATCAATAGCTTATGTGTTTGATCGAAGGCGCTATTGGTCTGTTCTATGAGCCTGGTGATGTTTGCCTGGATAGCTGGGTCTTTTTCAACCGCATACTCCAGCAACAGGTGGACGATTCGTTCAGATAGCATGCGTTGACGACCACCTATTTCATTGACCTCAACCATGAGTGACTCCTCAGATACGATAGAATCAATAACAATATGCGATGCTGCTACCAGCAAAGCAATGGCGGCCAGACTGCTAAAATAAATATTCTGATACTTATTCTTTCCGGTGGACATAATATCACTCTCTCGGATAAGTCCAGCACGTATTTCTGTAAGCAGAAACATTGCTGGAAACAACCGGAACTACCTCACTCGAAGGGCAGTTAATATTTATATCAAGAAATACGATGCCCTGTTCCTTTTTTGGTATCAGGTCGGATTAAGGCCAATTCTAAATGAATATTAGATAAAACGCATGCTTTTCTAATCCTGTAATATCCCTGACTCGACGGACTAACTCAACTTCACCTTTTGCTGTTATAGTACAAAGCAACGATGACGAATCATAATTTTGCAAAAAATCTGAGGTCGGTCTGTGATCGACACCAATCAGTGGCCGAAGTATGCCGGTCACTGGAAATGAATCGTCAACAGTTTAACAAATACCTTAGTGGCCAGGTTTACCCATCCAGGCACAACCTGGAAAGAGTCTGTAAGTTTTTTAAGCTCGATGAAAATCAGTTTTCACTTGAGCCACTGGAATTCGATCGAATTGCAGCTTCCCGTTTCGATCAAGCGGATCAGGTTGGTAGTAGTGTTCTGGATCAGGTTGTCGATAATCTTGCCAACGATATCGAAGCGTTGTCGCGTTATGAAGGCTATTACTTTGCCTATTTCCATGCGCTTGGTTTCCCGGGTTTCCTGATACGAAGCCTTGTTCATCTATATAGGCATGGAGATCGTTATTATACCAGGAGTATTGAACACCTCTGGCAAAAGCAAAAGCCAAAAAGCAATCGGCGGCGATTTAAGTACAAAGGCATGGCTTTTTATATGGCCGATCGAATATTTATTACCGAATACGAAACTTTCACTCGCCATACCATTTGTCAGACGATACTTTTTCCAAGCTATCGCAATACTGTCGATACCTTGTCCGGTATTACCACTGGCGTTGGTAGTCTTAATTCGCATATGCCGAAGTCCACCAGGGTTGAGTACGAATTTCTGGGGAAGCAGGTAGATCGTCGGGAGGCTTTAAAGGGTTGTGGTTTGTACGACCTTGAATCTGACCTCATCGATGCAGATATCAGGGAAAGAGTAAACAATAGCATTCTACCGCATGAGTTTATGTTGACCGCGTTGGATCAGTAGTTAACTAATTTTATTTCCTTGAAAGGGAAAGATCGGCACTAGATACTCTATATTTTTTGATGAGCAATAAATAACGACCCGAATTCTTAATGACCTTTCTGCGTATCGATCACGACGGTCAAATCTATGGAATCGATACCGGGGTCGATGAACAGCCAGAGTGGCCTGAAGATTTCTGGGTCAAATTGCAGTCTACTAATCTGTAGATTCTGCCGATGCCTGGATTTATTGCCAGCCGATACCCGGCAGCTTGCTTCGCAAGTTTCGCATCTGCGCAATTGAAACCCTGATACTTCTAAATTAACCTGTTGCCAGTAATCACTTCCGGAGCAAAATATGAAGTGTGTCGTCGCAATGATGCAACATGAAACCAACACCTTTTCGCCTCTGGCGACAAACCTGACCTCGTTTGCCAGTGGTGTAGGATTAAAAGAACCTCCCGTTGGGAGACAGGCGATAGAAATTTATGGTGCTGCTGATTTCGCATTTGCAGGCCTGCTTGAGGTTGCCAGGCAACAGGGTGCAGAAATTCATGTACCTGTTGCTGCTTACGCAGAACCTAGCGGTAAAGTTGATGACAGGGCTTTTGACATGATCACTAACAGAATCTGTCAATCAGTCGAGGCTGGATGCGATACTGTTCTGCTGGATTTACACGGTGCTATGGTGACAATGTCATACGACGATGGTGAAGGCGAATTGCTACGACGAATTCGAATGGTTGATCCCTCTGTTCCGATTGCGGTAGCACTTGATTTTCATACCAACCTCACGGCGATGATGGTTGATAACTGTACTGTTATCGACGGTTATAGAACTTACCCTCATATAGACATGCGTGATACAGGAAAGCGTGCGGCGTCTTCACTATTCGAAATTTTACGTACCGGAATCAAATCCAGAATGACCTGGCGTAGCCTGCCAATGATGACTCATATGCTGCAACAGACACCGAGCCGCCAGCCTATGAAAGCACTGATGGACGACGCTATTGGCGCTGCCGACTCTGATCAGCTGCTTAATGCATCGATCTTTGGTGGATTTCCGTTAGCCGATATTCCATATGTGTCGTTTAGTGTTTTAACTGTCGAGAATGCAGAAGGCCGTTGTGGGGAATCTTTAATTAACGATATATGTAACCGTGCCTGGGAAAAAAGATCAGAATTTATATTTGATGCCGAGGAATTATCCCTGTCTATTCAAAAAGCCAAGGAATATCAGGACTATCCAGTCGTTGTAGCCGATCATGGAGACAATTCGGGTGCGGGTGGCAGT
>JAAEOZ010000714.1 GCA_024222685.1 Gammaproteobacteria bacterium
CGACTGTCAGTCGTGTAATGCTCGAAGACATCGGGGGCGCTACCCTTTTTGATCGCTGCTCTCCTTGTTCGATCAGGAGGATGGTAATCTGGATATTAACTTTTCCGGTTTTGTTTCAATCGTTTTAAATACACGCTGATTTCAGGGAAATGTTGTGACATTTCAGTGACATCCCGGGCGGTCAGCCTGAGCAGTGTGCAGGCATGATGTGCCGTCACTGTTGCCTCGCGTACCTGGTCACCGAGCAATGCCATTTCGCCAAAAAAATCACCGGCCACCAAATCTGCCAGGACTCGCTCATTATTTTCAGTAGCCTGTGAGACTCGCACCCGGCCTCTGACTACTATATAGAGCGCATCACCTTGTTCCCCTTCGCCGATGATGACGTCTCCCGGCAGATAGTTAACGCTGGTGGCTTTCGCGGCAATGCCTTTTAATATTTCATCCGAAAAACCCGAAAAGAATGGCTGCAGACTAATCAGGTCTTCACTCTTTAAGTTGGGAACTGGTTCTGATATTGCCGGCATCAGGTCGAGAGTACGTGTAATCGCCTGTTCAAGAACAACAAATACCTTGGCGCAAATATCACCTTTACTCTGTTCTTTCTGGGTAAAACGCAACATTGAAATCAGTGCTGCACGTTTCGCAAATCGAGTCTCGAAGCGCTGATAAAACTGTTCGAAGTCGTGTTGGTAGTCGGCAATATTATTGTGCAACTGCC
>JAAEOZ010000715.1 GCA_024222685.1 Gammaproteobacteria bacterium
AAATATGTATCGATTAATTCTGGTTACTCTAATCTTATCTTTTAACCTTTCAGCGGCAAGCCCTCCGGCGGAAAGTTTTGATCGATTGAATGCGGCTTTTCCCGATATTGTTTTTATCAACTCTGAAGGCAGTAAGACTAAGCTGTCTGATTATCAGGGCAAAGTGGTGCTGGTCAAACTCTGGGCTACCTGGTGCAACGTCTGTCGCGCAAAATGGCCGGGGCATCAGGCTTTATATGATGAGATAAAAACGGAAACCGATGTGGAGATGATTACCCTTTCTGTTTTCGAAGATCCAGAGGTAAGTCAGAGCTGGGTAGATAGTCAGGGCTTTGACGTACCTTTATTCAGGAATCTGATCAATGATAGAGGCGCTGTCGCGGTTGCCGATGGTTCACTGTTTTTCATAAAAGGAACACCGATGACGTTTCTCATCGATAAAGACGGCATTCTACGCAAAAAGGCTGTAGGCACTGCGAAGTCGATTAGTGAAAAAGATATTCGGGGATTAATTTAGGTTTATATGCCTGGAGTTAGCAGGTTGTGGAGAAAGTTGGTAATTAGGCAGTTTATTCAGGGTTCTGGGTTTGGTCGAGTCCATAAAAATCCTCCGATACAGACAAAGAGAATGCTGAGACTCAGGACGATTATCCAGTGTGAGTCGATCGCTATTAAAGTTAGCCAGCTAACTAGCATCATCACTGTTGCCAGCCATTTGGCACTTAGTGGTACTGCTCTCTGCTCGTGCCAGTTATTTATCAACCGAGCAAACGCTGGTTGTGTGTAAATCCAGTCATGAATCCGTTGAGAACCTTTCGGGGCTGCCCAGACTGCAACCAGCAGGAAAGGTGTCGCTGGCAATAGTGGCAGAAATACACCTGCGATACCTAACCCGGTTGCAGCATAGGCAAGAAGCAGATATCCCAGGGTTGTCGATTTTTCTGACACAGGATGAACTTTCATGATTATTTCTTCTTTGCCAGGCGTCAGATGTAATTGTAAATAGTATTAACTTAAGGTTCGATTTGATACTGTTTCCGATCATTAAAACAAATATGGCTGGAAAGTGTTAATAAATTGAATTTGAATTGCTGAAGCAAAATAAAAACGTTTTAATGTCGTTCGACTGGACTGGGAGCGGCTAAGATGCACCTCAGGTAATGCAGCTAGCGCAATCTCCTGAAATTTTTATATTAGACCAATGGATTCCTAAGTAATGACAAAACCAACTATTTTAATCACAGGTGCCAATCGCGGTATTGGTCTGAAATTAACAGAGCAGTTTGCAGAAGATGGATGGCAGGTACTCGCCTGTTGTAGAGCCCCTGCTCAGGCAGGGCAATTGCAGGCGCTAACCGAGAGAAATTCGACTATTGAGATATATGCTCTGGATGTCACCAATTACCAGCAGATGTCTAGCCTGGCGGAAAAACTTGCTAACAGGCCGATTGATATTTTATTAAGTAATGCGGGTATCTACGGGTCGAGAGGGGCTGTTTTCGGTGGGATCGATGCTGAAGAATGGCGACAGGTACTGGAAGTCAACACCATAGCGCCAATGATGCTGGTACAGAGTTTCGTTGATCAGGTGGCGGCAAGCCAGCAAAAACTGGTAGCGGTTATCAGCAGCAAAGTCGGTAGCATAGCCGATAACAGTAGTGGTGGAAGCTATATCTATAGAAGCTCCAAAACAGCCGTCAATCAAGTCGTTAAAAGTCTTTCCATTGATCTGGTCGGACGGGGTATTAGCGTCGTAAGCCTGCACCCGGGATGGGTTAAAACAGACATGGGTGGGCCGAACGCGGAAATCAGTACAGATGAAAGTGTATCTGGTTTGAAAAGTATTCTTCAATCAGCGGGGCGCCAGCAAAGCGGCCAGTTTATCGAGTTTAATGGTAATTCGATTCCGTGGTGAGGGCTGGTCTGGTTTTACGTCCTGGTCGAAAACGACCAGTGCCACTGGAATGTTGCCGTGTGCGGAAGATTTTCTGGGTAATACGGCCGCATCTATGACATGCGGATATTGGCAAATCTGAGATTCGATTTCCTGCGGGTAAATATTCATGCTGTTGAATAAAAACATGTCGTCTGATCTACCACACAGATAAATTCGTCGATGTTTGTCCAGATAACCGATGTCACCTGTATAAAACCAGCCGTCTTCAAGCCGGGTACCAGTCAGGCTGGAGTTGCCAGGATAGCCGCGGAACATACCGTCACAATGAATAGCCAGTAATTCCTGTGCCTGAAAGGCCGATACGTGTAGTACATTAACCTTTAAGGAGTGGCAATGGGAGACTAGCGATTTCAGACCGCCACTGAGGAATCAAAGTAGAATGGTGGTGATTTTCCAGGCCGTACAAAGGGGAAAAAAGGATGGGGTACACTAAACCGTTGGCGTCGCCAATATCATGCCGTTTATCGAGGAACTGGATTCGCCTCCGAGGTATATAACCCATCAGCCCGGAGGATATGGGTTTGCGGAGCTGGCTACCGCGCTGCTCGGTAATTGATGACCGTATCAAATCACACTGACCGTTTTTGATTTAAACGCAACAAACACCCACAGGCCAAAATTTATACCTATCACCGGGCGTTTGAAAAACTGAAGTGGAGAAAATAGTTTGTCGCTCAGACAAAGTTTCGAAAACTCAGTTGAAGAAATAGAAGCGATTAGATTTTTCAGATTGATTTTGGCGGATAGGTCTTTTATGCTTCCTCTACTTCCACCAGGAAAGATATCGATTTCTATCGGAAGACTTAGATACGGTCTGAATGCAAAAAAATGAGTAATGGATCTCACGTCCTGGCTGTAATAATGGTTACAATTAAATTCTCATCCAGGTAAGTAGTGTGAAACTTGAAAATACTGATAGTTGAGGATAGTCAAGATCTGGCAATTAATATCGGTGACTTCCTTTTGGCAAGTCATCACGTTGTTGATTTCGCTGAAGATGGCATGACCGGTATACACCTGGCCCTGAATTGCGACTATGATGTCATCGTTCTGGATATCAATTTGCCCAGGCTCAATGGACTTGAGCTGTGTCGAAAGTTTCGCGCTAATACGGAACAAAATATTCCCATATTAATGCTATCGGCACGCGATACACTGGAAAATAAACTGGAGGGTTACTCGGCTGGATGTGATGATTACCTGGTTAAGCCTTTTTCTCTGGCTGAACTTGAAGCCAAGTTAGTCGCTTTGCATCGTTTGCATTACTGTTCACGGGATGAGGATATCCTCAGGGTGGCTGATCTCGAATACCGGTGTGGAACAAGAGCACTTTCCCGTGGTGGAAGGAAGCTGTTACTCAAACCGACGACATTGCGAGTTCTTGTCGAGCTGATGCGTTCCAGTCATCGAGTGGTAGGTCGTGCAGAGCTTGAACGAAAAATCTGGGATGAATGTCCACCCAATACCGATGCGCTACGGGCGCATATTTATGCAATTCGCTCCTCAATAGACAGGGATATGGAAAACAAACTGCTGCACACGATTCATGGGATCGGGTATCGACTTGCGTCCCAGGATGAACTTTAAACCGGATCTGTATGCCCGCATTGTAGTAGTGTTGGTGCTAACCGTATCTGCGGGTAGTATGATATTCGTTTTTGCTCTGAACGAACTCAACAACCGACTCGAACAAACCTTGCTCAATGCTCTGGTGGGGCATGAACTTGAAGAGGTAATACAATCTTACGAGAATGGTGAGCCAACCCAGTTGCCCCATTCGGCGGTACTGCAGGTATACTTACTGAGTCAGACGCATCAGCGGGAAATCCCTTCTTTTCTCATTGATCTCCCACCTCGTATTCACAAAAAAGTAGAATATGAAAGCAAGACCTATCATGTTGCAGTAGCTGATATTGCCGATGATCGACTGTTCATCGCGTGTGATATCAGTGAGATAAAAAAGTATGAACAGGGATTCACATTTGTTCTTATCATTGCAGGGATTGTTGGGCCATTTCTGGTGCTGACAATTGCCATACGCTATATCTACAGGGTTGTCAAACCTGTAAGTGCCATTGCCCAGGAAGTGTCAGCACTCAATCCCGATCAACGGAGTATTCGTGTGGCAGGAAACTATAAAGGTCGCGAGGTTAAACAAATTGCCGGGGCTATTAATCAATATATCGAACGCCTGGAAGGGTTTGTCGAGCGTGAGCAAATGTTTACAACAGCTGCGAGCCATGAACTGCGCACGCCCATTACTATCATCCGGACATCAGTCGAGCTAGCCAAAAAAATTAATTCCCAGGCTTCAGGTACAATAGAATATTTGCAGAGAATCGATAGGGCAGCCGGTAAAACGGAGGATATTATTGAAGGATTACTGTTTCTCGCTCGTGAAACCCATGAAACCTTCGATCAGGATTTCGCACCGGTTTCTGTTTACAGCGTTGTCAGCGCTACTCTGGATGAGTTCAGTTACCTGAGTGAGCAAGACAATTTTGAACTGGTGTTTGATCCGGCCAATGATTTATGTGTGAATGCTAATGCAACCCATTTGGCTATTGTTATTGGAAACCTTATCCGCAACGCGCTTGACCATAGCCTTGCGGGTGCAATAAAGATCAGTTTTGTTGACAATGTTTTCTCGATTCACAATGCTGGAGACGTCATAACTTCTGAAGATCTGGCGCATGTTTTTGAACGAGGTTTCCAGGGGGCGGATAGCGGTAGCCATGGCCTGGGGTTGTATATTTGCAAAAATATATGTGACCGCTATAACTGGAATATACAGTTGTCGAGTTCTCCGATGGCAGGTACCTGCGCCGAAATTCATTTCTAGCCCTGTCTCCCAAATTAAAAAAATTTGTCATGCTCACGGAATGTTCACAAATTGTTCACATTAAATTTGTTAGATTATTCCCTGGACATGAAAATAGACGAATCGTGGTGACTATTTGCATGCATTACAGGGTTACACAATAGATAAAACCTCCTGAGGACATAAATATGAAGGTGAGAAAAATCGGTCTAATATCGACCATTCTAATATCGAGTTCATTCCTGACAACGCAAACACAGGCTGCGGGTGGCCTGCTTGGTGGCTCAGGTGGTGGGGATCAGTGCATGGTTGAGGCCGCTAAGGTTTACCTGGACTGTGCAAACAAAGGGACGGCCGGAGCAGTCAAAGCGGTTGATATAATCGGGGCCTGGGTTGCTGGTGGAACACCCGAGAAAGAACCATTCGAATACAGGGGAATTGATGGCGAGGGTTACAATGGTACCTTCTCGGTTGATATCCTGCCGTTGTTCACCGCCCGGGATATTTGGTTTGAGGGCGCCCGATCCTGTGCCAGTTGTCACTTCGATAACAGTGAAAATTCCTATCATGAAATGGATTTAACTTCCTATGAAGGCATCATGAAAGGCGGGGATGTGCTATCGCACCCACCTGG
>JAAEOZ010000716.1 GCA_024222685.1 Gammaproteobacteria bacterium
CGTTCCTCCTGATATTCGCGTGATATTGGTCGGTTAAAGCGCGCAGTTGCTCGCCAGTCAATCTGGCGCAGAGAGTCGCCGATACGGAAGTCACGTAGCTGATGAAAGTCGGTACCCTCACCGCGGCGTTGCCTCAGTCGGATGCCCCAGTCGTTAATCAGATTCTCACTATTGAGGAACGACGACTGAAACAACGGTTTATAGTTAGGATAAATTTTAGCCTGCTCGGTTTTGCCGAAATAAAACTTCTTTTGCCAGAGCTTCCAGGGAGAAGAAATTCGACAACATATCCGGCCAAATTCTGCCAGGCCGCGTTGTAGCGGGGTAATCCAGTAGCGAATTTCAGCGAATTCATCGGCACTGATACTCACCTTAACCGGGAGTTCTTCCAGCTTTAGATGATGCGGTGGTGAATCGGTTACCCAGGCCGTTTGTAAATGGCTGGACTGGTTGGTAATTTTGATATCAACGCTCTGGCGAACGTCCAGCGCCAGATAGGGATCGAGTTTACGCGACACCTTCAGTTTGGGAGGCGAACGTGAGGCAAATCCATCGATTATCATGATAACCGAAATGCCGGACAGATAGCTCCAGAATACAATACTAATAGTTAAAGCCAGCTGCCATTCGGCGAGCCGTGCAACAGTCGATAGCAGTCCGAGCAATACGAGGAGTGAAAGTAAAAAAATAAGAAAAGACGATGGCCTCATGAACGTGGTGCGTCGACTTTTTCGATCAGTGTGGCAAGTACGTCATCGATCTTCAGACCATCTATTTCAACTTCGGGTGCAAGTATCACGCGATGTCTGAGCACCGGTAATGCCATTGCTTTGATATCGTCCGGTGTAATAAAATTTTCACCGTTGATTAGCGCCATTGCCTTTGCGCAACGAATCAGCGCAATACTGGCACGCGGGCCTGCACCATGTCTCAGTAAGGTTGTGTTTCGGGTTTCCCGAACCAGATTAACTGCATATTCGGCAACGCGCTGATCGACTTCAATCTTTGTACATAATTGCTGGGCCTGGACCATGTCGATCAGTTTCTCTGCTGAAGGTGACTTTGATATTTTTGCCTGTGAAGCGTTGAAGGTAGCCAGACGCACTTCGTCTTCGGCAGATGGATAGTTGATGTAAATCTTGATGATAAAACGGTCGAGCTCAGCTTCGGGTAGAACGTAGGTGCCTTCCTGCTCAATCGGGTTTTGTGTTGCCAACACCATAAATGGTTGTTCAACCTGTAGTGTTTGACCATCCAGGGTGACCTGATTTTCCTGCATGACTTCGAGAAGAGCTGCCTGAGTTTTTGCGGGTGCTCGATTAATTTCGTCGGCCAGTAGAAGGTTGGTGAAAACCGGCCCCTGTTTGAGAATAAACTTGCTCTGCGCCATATCGAACATGACATGGCCGGTAACATCGCCGGGCATGAGATCAGGTGTGAACTGGATACGTTTAAACTTTCCCCCAATGCCAGTGGCGAGAGTCTCTACCAGTAAAGTTTTGCCTAAGCCCGGAACGCCTTCGATAAGTATGTGCCCGCCTGCCAGCATCGCAATTATGACCTGATCAACGACCTGGTCCTGACCGATTAAGACTTTGTTTATATGAGCTTTCAAATCCGCCATTGACGCGGATAGATTTTCGAGACTGCTGCCTGCCTGATTCATAGTGATTGCTCGATTTGTTTAAGAAGTTTAACGGTTGATACAAAAGTGGATTCATTCAATTTGTCTGATTGCAATATCCTGCTGACAGTTTGCTGGTCTAGCTTGCAATGCCTGGCGATAAGATCGAGTCGTGTATTTCTATCGGCGCGGGCAAATGCGGGTATCGCCGTATGGGCGCGCCGAAATATTTCCTGGCGCATTGGTTTAAGCAGAGTGTCGATGGCATTGCGATGCCAGAGATAACCTGCTGTAGCTGAAAAATGTTCACTCAAAGCACGATTCTTTTGATTCTCCAGTGGAACAATGCGACCAAAACGCTGACCTGAATACCATAAGCAAAAGATCGTAAAACATGCCAGCGCAATTAGAAATTCATACGCATTGCTGGATACCAGAGACCATAGTGAATCGCGCCGAATCGATCTAAGCAAAGCGAATTTACTTTTACTCGAACT
The DNA here is from genome assembly GCA_024222685.1 of Gammaproteobacteria bacterium. Classification (GTDB taxonomy): domain Bacteria; phylum Pseudomonadota; class Gammaproteobacteria. Next base: position 2,122 of record JAAEOZ010000716.1, read on the forward strand.
CAATACCCAGAGTAGATAAGCATGGTCGTAGCTATCGATATTTCTGGACTGCCAGATACTCGGATCAGAAATGATACTTAATAGGCCTTCACCGACATCAAACTGAATCATATGAACGCCATATTCTGAAGAAGACCAGCTAAAGGGTTTATGCCTGGGATTATCGTTTGTGCCTTCGACATAGGCGTGAGTCAGTATCCTGTTTGGATTGAAGTGAATTTCCAGTTTGCCAATATCATCACCAAAATCGATTTCCGTCAGAGATACTTCTTTTAAACCGGATTGGGCAATTTCCGCCGGCGTCATGCCCTGTTCAATTTTTTCATTGTATTGGCGAAGGGATTCACTAATAGACGGGCTGTCTTCATCGGATTCGCTATCGTCGGATTTCGGGAAATCCACATCGATACCGAATTCAGCTAAAAGTAAATCTTCATCGGTAGAAAAATCATTTGCGGTGACGATTAAACTACCACCTTTTGTCAGCCAGGATAATACCGAATCGAGTTGTCTGGGTTGAGATACCTGACTGGCTTCGGTGATTAGTAAAGTACTGACGCCTTCGAGGGTTTCGAGCTTGATCAGGCTGTCTGTTTCAACAATTTCCATGCCACTGGCGACGAGGAATTTCTGTGCGGCAAGATAAGGGTTGCGTATCGCATCAATAGACCACTGAGAATTTTCGGTTTCCTCGTAAAACTCGATACTGGAATACAGCAACCATGCTAGCGATGCGACAAGCAGTGCACCGATCAGAGTGACTATGATTGATTTAGTGCGAATCATCTGCCATTACCTTCGGCCAGCTGTCGCATAGATTTTGTAGTATTTCAGTTTCGGGCAACTGATGTCCATAAGCCAGTCGTTTCCACATCTGAGTTAGCCGGGAAAAATACTGACTAAGCTCGAATATGCCCCGGGACTGCACCAGTGCAACGCATTCAGATTCTGTATGGCTTGATTTAAATGCCAGTGAGTGTTGTTGTATGAGATGTGACAACGCAGCTCGATAGAGTAAGCCCAGCGCTTCGCGATGTTGTTGCTGTATCCAGAGTTTCATGACCTGAGCTGGAATATCGTCGGGCAGGCTCTCAGCGCGAACGTCGAGACCAAACATGACCTCTGGTGAGGATTTGCTGCCTCTATTGGTGCTAATCCTTTTCAGTGGTCCGCGGAATCGATAGTACAGGTAGATCAACAGCATAATAAAGCAACCGATCAACAGTAACTTAAGCCAGAATGCAGTGGTATTAAGGTTGTTATCGGCATCGCCCGTCTCGAAATTATCCTCCCACCATTCAACTATGCTGATTAGCCATTCCGGTATTTTATCTTTGTTTTCTTCGACAAAGTTTCTGAAACGCCACTTACGAACCAGTTTTTCTTCGCCGAAGTCCTTATCATTGAGGACTTCTTCGATGAGTTGTTTTGCTGATTCAATATTATGATCGGTAGCTGCGTAACTATTTGATGGCAAGTTACCGGAGACGATAATAAGAAAACCAGTTAGTAATGAAGCCACCAGTCTGTTCGTGGTTTGATGCTTGCGTTGAGCAAGACTGCGAAAGGCAATTTCGATATCCCAGGCTTCGAGTTCGATTCGACGGTTCAGGTAAAGTGCGAAGCCAGCCAGTGTATGAAAAGGCATTACCAGCACCATCGCAAAGTAGCCGCAAATAGTCACAACCCATTCGCCGAACAGAGTCAGTTCTTCATAACTATTGAACAGGTCGAGTTCGAGGTCGTCCGGGATAAAAAATATCAAACTGAAAAATAAGCCCAGCGTGATAATGATTTCGCAACAGAAACACACAAACTGGTTGGTGAGTGCAATGTCAGTGTGCCTTCCATGCAATATGCTTAGACGTTTGCTACGTGCTTTACTTTTTTGTTCTTCCAGCAGCGTAACTGGTGCATCAAATGTGCGATAAAATGACAGTCGTCGCCATAACAGCCACGGTAAGCAGTCCTTCAGATAAATACTCCTGATCTCCCGGATAACATCGAATTCGGAGGCTTGTTCGGCAAAGATATTTCGACTGGCAAGAAATAATGGTAACCGTTCCCAGAATGGTTTTAGCCACCAGATGATAAATCCCGCCCACAAAGGATGCTCCCATAGAAGAATCAGCAGGGGAATCAATAGCAGCGCCGGTGGTAG
>JAAEOZ010000717.1 GCA_024222685.1 Gammaproteobacteria bacterium
ATCTAGTATTAACCGCCAGCCTGTTTCTGGTCGGCCTTTTCATATTGATCAATCTCGGTCTGTTTTTCGTTGGTAGTATTTCATCAGATGAATTAAATAAAATAAATCAATTTACCGCCTCGCTGGATTTTTACATGCAATTCTTAAGGTGCGGGGTATACCTGGCTTTGCTGTTTTACTGGAAGCATATAATTACCCGCGTCGCGCATTTTAGACGCTGGCAGCCATACGTCCTGGAACGTGCTTTAGCCAGTCAAAAAACAGTAATGATACTGCTCATTTTTATTGAGATATTCGTGATCCAGGGCTTACCTGCCGCACTAATCACAATCAAACAGCTGACATAAGGCTCTGCGATGAATGTAGGCTCGTTACTCGAAATCTATACGACCATGTTCGGCTGGTCGATATATAACGCGATGTTTGACCTGTTTCGTGCAACCGGATTGATACTGGTACCGTTCATAATCATGCTGGTGAAAAACTGGAAAGAACCGTTGCAATCACAAAATGATAAAGCGGCATCGGTTGTATCGCAATCCAGAGTAACGATCGACTCAATGGCCATGCTCGCAGTTTTTATGCTTGCTGTCGTACCGATATTGGGCCTAGATGTAAACGAGGTTCGATATCGAGTTGCCTGTACCGATCAAACTGGCGGTACAGATGTTTATACCGATGTTGTCGGCAGTAGTACCGGTACAACCTATGATGCAAGTCTGGCCGCAATTAATAATGTTAGGGTACCGGTACTCTGGATGCTGGTGATGCAGGTAGGCTCTGGTGTTAATGCGGCACTATCGTCATCTTTCTTATGTTTTGAAGACATCAAAGGGCTTGATCAACAACTTCGTAATCTCACCATCAAAGATCAAAGTTTACGTCGGGAATACTTTAGATTCGCTAACGAATGTTACCTGCCCGCTAAATCCAAATACGCCGAGGCAATGCGCGGCGGTAACTATCACAATTATGTGGAGCCACTGGCAGAGTCTTTCATTACAACCCCGTTATCGTTCTACTCGTCGATGCCGGAAAGAGATGATTTCTTTTACATGGGGTCCTACTTTTACCAACAAACATCAGGATTTTATAAGGAATTCAATGTATCCACCTGTCCCTCGCAAGCCGGTGGATGTGGGTTTAAAGCTCGATCTGGAGTATTCAACTGGCCGATTAACCAGGCTCGTGATCGCTATCCTGAAGATTTGGTCAATAACCCAGACCCGAACAATCCTCTATACGGCAAACCATTCTGCGATGAGTGGTGGAATGATAGTAATCGAGGATTAAGAGGGAAGCTGCTGCGCTCGATCGAGTCGTCAACTGTTTATGTGGAGAAGCAACTAAGCGAAGGACACTGGGAAGCTTTTGTCAGGATGGCGAAAAATGTCTATACCGGTGCTGTTTTTACCGATCAGGAGATTGAGGACATCATCATCAAACGATATGCTGCTGAGGACCCCCCATCATTTACCCCTGATAAAGGTGGGTTGTTAGGAAACAATGATTTTGCGGATATTACTTATAATTCACCGCTTCAGAATATCGAGAATGCAGCGTTAGGCTTGGCTGGACTTGGTACTGCCGCTCTGGCGGCTAGAGG
>JAAEOZ010000718.1 GCA_024222685.1 Gammaproteobacteria bacterium
AATAATTGACGGCAACCTTATTACTATCTTCATCACTTGTACCATAGTTAAAATAGCGGAAGCCAAGCGGTTTTTTCAGTGTCTCGACCAGTAGTTCCCTGAGATCCTTGCCAGTAACACGACGTACAATCTCACCAAGGATAAAACCACCGGTGATTGCATGATATGCCATCCGTCGCCCGCCTTGTGACACATGCTTCGATTCGCATAGCAATTTCGTAAATGCATCGTGGTCAAATACAATTTCCGGGTCTATATTTCGTGGAAGGCTATGAATACCACCGCGATGGGAAAGAATGTGATAGATGGTAATGTCTTCTTTTCCATAGGAAACAAACTCAGGAATATAATAGCTTACAGGATCCATCAGATTGATTTTGCCACGTTCTACCAGCAGGTGTATAAGCATCGCAGTAACTGCTTTAGAAGCAGAGAATAGACATATCGGCGTATCAGGTGTCGCCAGTATCTTTTCAATTTTCGGTCCATCACCGGGTCCATTAGATCG
>JAAEOZ010000719.1 GCA_024222685.1 Gammaproteobacteria bacterium
ATCATAGACAAAGCCCTGCACACCGGTTTTGATCGGGTCACCACCAGAAATCGCCGCAGCCGCATAAGCGGCCAAACCTACCGGAGGCGTATCATCCGCCAATATGCCAAAGTAAAATACAAACAGGTGAACCGCTATCAACGGCACAATTAAACCATTACTCGCACCGACTGAAACGATAACCGGTGCCATTAACGATGAGACCACAATATAATTCGCGGTTGTCGGCAAACCCATACCCAGTATCAGGCTAATCATTGCGGTAAATACCAGCATCAGAATCAAATTACCCGCCGAGATAAACTCGACGAATTCGGCCAGTACCAGGCCAATGCCGGTCAGCGTAACTGTACCGAGAATAATACCGGCACAGGCCGTAGCCACGCCGATACCGATCATGTTTCTGGCACCGGCTACCATGCCATCGATAAAATCGACTCGACATTCCTTAAAGTAGGAAGTGAGTTCGCTTTCACCACGGAAAATGGCCTTCAATGGTTTGTGCGTGAGCAATACGATTGCCATGAATATTGATGCATAAAAAGCTGATAGTCCCGGAGAGAGCCTTTCCACAGTTAGACACCAGATCAATACTAGTACCGGCAACAGGTAATAAAGACCGGCTTTGACGATTGGTCCGGGTACCGGTAATTCTTCAATCGTATCGCTACGCCCGAGTTCAGGAAAATTGGTCGAATATCTCACCAGTATGACGTAGGCCACTAATACAATGACCGAGGCAATCCAGAATGTGAAATCACCCGCAACATCTTTTAACCAGCCGAAGCCGTAGTAACAAATACCCGAAGCTACAATAATGCCGACAATCACCGTGGCATAAACAAACAGACTTTGCATCAGGGTGCTCTGCTGCGTTTTCTTCAATCCCTCCAAACCGGCTTTGGAAGCTTCCAGATGGACAATATAGACCAGCGCGATATAAGCAATAATGGCTGGAAGAAATGCATGTTTGATAACTTCGATATAGGATATACCGACGAATTCAATCATCAGGAACGCAGCAGCACCCATGACTGGTGGCGTCAACTGACCATTGGTCGAAGACGCCACTTCTACGGCACCTGCTTTTTCTGCAGGAAAACCAACCCGTTTCATTAACGGGATGGTGAATGTTCCTGTGGTAACGACATTCGCAATCGATGAGCCCGATACCAGCCCCGTCAACGCAGATGAGACCACAGCGGCTTTAGCCGGCCCGCCTTTCATATGTCCCAACAAAGAAAATGCTACCCAGATGAAGTAATTACCCGCACCGGCTTTTTCCAGCATCGAACCAAATAATACAAAGAGGAAAACCATTGAGGTAGAAACACCCAGTGCAACGCCGAATACGCCTTCCTGAGTCAGCCACATATGTGACATGGCCTTACTGAACGAGGCACCTTTCCAGGCGATAATATCCGGTCCCAAATGACCGAAAAAGACATAACAGAGAAAGATCGCGGCAATCACCATAAGCGGTGGCCCTAGAGCACGGCGAGCCGCCTCAAGCACCAGTACAATGCCGATTCCGGACATTACAAGGTCAGTAGTAGTCGGCAGGCCCGAACGCTCACCCAGTTCGACCGCAAAAACTGACAGATACATCGTCACCATGATACCCGCAGCGGCAAATATCCAGTCCTGTATGGGAATGCTTTCGCGTGGCGAACTTTTCAACGCCGGATAGGCGAGAAAGCCAAGTGATATCGCAAAGGCCAGATGTATCGAACGTGTGTCAGTATTATTCAGCACTGGCAACCAGGACGAAAAAATATCCATATAGGGCAAAGGCGATGCTATCCAGAGTTGAAAAGCCGACCAGCAAAATGCCATGATCAACAATAGCTTACCGACCGTACCATGAGGACTTCGCGCCCCGGTATCGGTGGCGGCGATCATCGCCTCAAGTTCAGCTTCGGTAGCTTTTGGTTTCTCAGTTTGCTCGACCATTGCGGTCTCTCCTCGATTATGGCTATTGTTTTTATTGGTTGTTACTGCGATTGAATGCTACTTATTTAAATCTCACTCTAGTCAAGACCAGTTTGAATAGAGCTTGAGTTAAACAAACAAGGGGCTAAAAAGCCCCTTGGTTTACCGATCTCGACTTACATCCAGCCGCGTTCTTTATAGTAGCGTACTGCACCTTCGTGTAGCGGTGCAGAAATACCCTTACTGATCATGTCCTTTTCGGCCAAATGACCAAAAGCGGGATGAAGCTTTTTAAAGTCTGCGAAATTATCGAATACACTCTTCACTACCGCATATATGGTGTCAGCCGAAGTATTGGTTGAAGCCACGAACGTGGCAAGCACGCCAAAGGTTGGAATATCATCCGGATTACCGCGATACATACCACCAGGAACTACGGTCGTTCCATAGAAAGGAAACTTGTTGACGAGCTTATCAACTGCAGGCCCATCGACAGCAACAAAATTCGCTTCGCAGGTAGTAGTGGCTTCCTTGTTTAAAGCTGCAGGGTTACCGACAAGCCAGAAAAAGGCATCTATTTTGTTATCACACAAAGCGCCAGGCGTTTCCGATGACTTCATCTGCGCCGCAAGTTTCAGATCCTTATTAGTCTTACCCATTGCTTTCCAGACTACATTCCAGGTTGCTTCAGTTCCGGAACCGGCATTACCAATATTGACTCTTTTACCAACCAGATCGCTGATATGTTTAATATTGGCGTCCTTGCGAGCAACAATACTAATAGGCTCTGGATGCACCGAGAATACTGCTCTCAACTCTTTGTAAGGACCTGCATCGATAAAAGCCTGTTTACCCGAACCGTTGTAAGCATGGAACTGCCAGTCAGATTGCGCCACACCCATATCCAGCTCACCGCCACGGATGGTATTGATGTTGTATACCGATCCACCTGTTGACTCTACAGAACAACGAACACCGTGTTGTTTACGACCTTTGTTTACCAGTCGGCAGATCGCACCACCAGTTGGATAGTAGACACCGGTTACACCACCGGTTCCGATTGTGACAAATTGCTGATCAGCTGCAATTACGGAACCTGTCGTTAGTCCCCCAACCACAAGTGACGCAATAGCGAAAGTGCTTAATGTTTTCATATTATTCTCCTTTAGTTGTTATACCGATTATATTATTTGGAACGACCCGGAGCCTCGGCAGCACACAGGCCATATTAAACCTTACGGTCAGGCTATTGTAAGTTCGAGTAACTTAATGTCAAACCGTTAAGAACTCTATCTATTCAATATCATTCAGCTAGAATGCGCTGAAATCTCAGAAGAGCTTACCATTGAACATCCAGTTACCGCCACTTAAGAGCGAGCTAAATCAGTTTCTCGCCATCGCTATCCCTTTGTCTGCAGCCTACCTGGCAGAGTACGCGATGTTTATTACCACCAAAATGGTGGTTGGCAAAATTGGCTATCACGAACTCGCCGCAGTGGGCATAGGTGGTGACCTTTCATTCGAAATTCTGGTCATTTTTATGGCGATGCTATCGGTCATCGGCGTACTGGTAGCCCAGGCCGAAGGCAGTGGCAATCGCGAGGATCTCGGACAATCGGTACGCCAGGGTATTTTCGTTGCGACGATTATCGGCATCCCGGCGATGATCGGTATCTGGAATCTGGATTATGTATTGATAGCGACCGGACAGGATGAAATCGTCGTCGAACTTGCCAAGCCCTACTTAAAAGGTCTTTCCGGCATGGCACTGCCGGTGCTGTGGTTCGCGGTGTTCAGAAACTATATCGCTGCATTGTCGCAGACCATTGCGGTGATGGTCATCACCCTGGTGGCGGTATTGCTGAACTATCTGCTCACACTATGGTTTGTATACGGTGGTGGTGGACTTGAACCACTCGGCCTTTTCGGCGCCGGCCTGGCAACAACAATAGTCAGTTGGGTGATGTTCCTCGCCCTGTTTCTTCATATCTTTCGTAAACCGGCATTGCGTGGTTACGGCGTATTTAAAGGTCGCTGGAAATTCAGCAGATCAATTTTTCAGGAAATATTCAAACTGGGCATTCCAGTCGCAGCACTCACGCTTTTCGAAGCAGGGTTATTTATTGCCGCGTCAATCTTATCCGGTGTTATCGGAGCCGAAACCCTGGCTGCCTATGAAGTCGTCATGGCCTGGGCAGGAATTCCGTTTGTTATCGCATTCGGTCTTTCAGAAGCAACCATGGTGCGAGTAGCACTGGCGGCGGGACGCCAGCAACCGCGGGCCGTGCGCCGTAGCGGATTACTGGGAATGAGCATAGTCGCCATTACTACCTTGCTGCTGGCAATAATACCTCTGCTATTTTCGGATTTCATTATAAAGGTTTTTATCGATCCCGATGACCCGGGCTTTTTAGAGGTTTCCAGTCTGGCCGCTCAGTTCCTGATCATTGCAGCCATCTTTCAGGTTTTCGACGGTCTTCAGGCCGCAGCGGCGCGTGCACTTCGTGGTTTAAAAGATAATATTGCACCTTTATGGATTGCAGGATTCGGTTACTGGGTACTGGGTATTGGCGGCGGATCCCTGCTTGCATTTAAATTCAACTACGACGGTGCTGGATTATGGTGGGGTCTGGCAATCGGGCTGTTTGTTACCTCCAATCTATTGCTGTGGCGCTTCCTTCTATTTACGCAGCGCTCGATTCATGCTGGGGCACCACGGTAATAGTGCCACAGAAACAGGCTTCCTGCGCTACGCCACGGAGACCAGTGCTCGATAATTGCACGTGACTGCTTATCTCCAGGCCGCTCTGGCAACCTCTTGAGCTTTTGCAATGCAATCTGCAGCGCGAGGTCGTTGGCTGGAAATACATCACCACGTTGCAACACAAACATTAAGTAAATTTCTGCACTCCATTCACCAAAACCGCGTAATGCCGTAATCGCACGAATCGCAGCCTGGTCGTCCATCGTCACCAATGATTCGAAATCGAACCAACCTTCAACAATCGCCGTAGCCAGTCCCTGCGCATATTCTACCTTCCTGTTCGACAGGCCCGATTTCCGTAAATCATCGAACGATAGCTGCAATAAAGTCCGAGCCTGCATGTCTGGCAAAAGATCGCGCAGACGTTGCATAATCGCTCGGGCAGCCTCGGTTGAAATCTGCTGCCCAACGATTATATCTAAAAATGTCTCAAAGCCGGTCGGCCTAATTCTAGGCACAGGATAGCCAGTGTTACTCAACGCCATACTCAGATCCTGGTCAATCCTGGCGATACAATTCAGATCATCGATTATTTTTTGCTGATCCACAGGATTGCCCGATTCAATTATGGTGATAGTATTGCGACTGAATTATCTATAAATACAGGAGAAATGCATGCCCGCTTACTGGATTGCCCACGTCACTGTAACCGACACCGAAGCCTACAGCGAATATGCCAAAAGAGCTACCGTAGCTATCGAAGCGCATGGCGGAGAATTTCTTGCCCGAGCGACACGCACTGTATGGCTGGAAGGCAACGAACGCGAACGCAACGTCGTCGTGCGCTTTCCCAGTGTTGAAAATGCCGAGCGTTGCTATCATTCCGAGGCCTATCAGGAAGCGGTCAGTTACGCCAGAAACGCATCAGTTCGAGACCTGTGTATCGTCGATGGTAATTAGCCTTAGTTAAGCCAGTAAATAATGCTGTAGAAAAATAATCCTCAACTAAACTCAAAAATTACCGATAACGGAACTAACCGGGGTTCCGTGCACAGCTGGATAGTGTTCGCAACTGACATTACTGTGAGCCTGAATAATTAACGGTAATGAACTATTGCCGCTTAACGCACCCAAACCCCAGATATTATTCGTTTAAATGAATTGCCGGGGATATTAGTTAATGGCTACCAAACAATCTAACTGGACGCTGAGAAAGAAGCTAATTATTGCATTTTTGAGCGCGGGTCTATTACCACTGATCGTCGGCGGCATTATCGCCAATCACCAGGCGAGTACCGCGCTGGAAACTGCAGCATTTAACCAGCTCGAATCGATGCGTGAAATCAAGCGCCGCAATATAGAAGACTATTTTCAGAGCATCCACGATCAGGTACTGACGCTGTCGGAAAACCCGAACACCGTCATTGCAATGAATACGCTTAAAATGGGTTTTCACAACGATAAAGGACTGAAAAAACTGGAACCGGGAGCCCTGGAAAGCGCACACGGCGACCTGAAACGTTACTACGAGACTCAGTACGGTGCGGAATACCAGAATCAAAACGGTAAAACTATCGACACTTCAGCTTTGATGCCGCGTGAAGATATCGAAGTCTACCGGCAATTTCGTTATATCGCCCAGAATCCCAATCCACTCGGGGAGAAGCACAAGCTTGATCACGCACCACTAAAAGGTGAACAATACGACCGCGTACATCGTGAATTTCATCCGGCTTTTCGCAGCTTTCTGGAAAAATTCGGCTACTACGATATTTTTCTGATCGATCCGGATACCGGTCATATCATCTATTCGGTATTCAAAGAGCTGGACTACGGTACCAGTCTGCTTACGGGCCCTTATAAAGACACCAACTTTGCTCGGGCATTCCGCCGTGCGCGTGATGCAGGTATCAAGGACGCGGTCATCCTCGAAGATTTCGAGCCTTACAGCCCATCTTACGAAGCAGCAGCGTCGTTTATCTCATCGCCGATTTACGACAAAAACAGACTGGCTGGTGTACTCATTTTCCAGATGCCGGTAGGTCGCATCAACGAAATCATGACGAGTAATGCCGGGTTAGGTGAAACCGGCGAAACCTACCTGCTAGGCGGTGACCATTTAATGCGTTCACAGTCGCGTTTTAGCGACGATAATACGATTGGAAAACTGAAGATCGATTCTGTAGCGGTCGACGAAGTACTGGCTGGTAAAACCGACCAGAAGATAATCACCGATTACCGTGACGTGATGGTTTTATCCTCCTATACACCAGTTGAGGTTGAAGGCCTGCAATGGGGTTTGATAGCGGAGATTGATAAAGATGAAGCATTTGCCGCGGAGATAGAATTACAGATCACTATGATCATAATGACAATCGTGGCAGTTTTGGTCGTCCTGGTAATTTCCTTTTTGCTAATTCGCAACGTACTCAGGCAACTGGGTGGCGACCCCAGTGAAATTCAGAAAGTTGCCGAGGCGATTGCAGATAATGATCTAAATATCGAACTAAAGGCACCGGACCAGTCCAGCGGAGTTTATGCGTCGATGTCACAAATGCGTGACAATCTGCGTGACTCTATAGAACGCGACCGGAAACTCGCCGCTGAAAGCTCGCGCATCAAGCAGGCACTGGATAATTCCAGTACCAATGTCATGGTGGCCGATGTCGATAACAATATTATCTATATCAATGACGCACTGATAGCCATGTTTAGTGAAATTGAAGATGAGATACGTCAGGATTTACCCTGTTTTAATGTCGAAGAACTGATCGGATCTAATATCGATAAATTCCACAAAAACCCGGCCCATCAGGTAAACATACTGAATAAACTTGGTACCACCCACGAGGCCGAATTCGTCGTAGGTGGCAATACCATGAGCTTTGCTGCCAATCCGATCATCGATGACAACGGCCAACGCCTGGGCACCGTTGTGGAGTGGGCCAACCGTACCGCCGAAGTTGCCATCCAGAAAGATATCGGCCTGCTGATCGATGCAGCGCAAAATGGTGATCTCAGCCAACGACTGGACGAAAACGGAAAACAGGGATTCTTCCTTATCCTGTCGAAAGGCATGAACCAGCTACTAGAAACAACTTCTGAAGTCTTCGAGCAACTAGCACAGGTAATGGGTGGTCTGTCTGAAGGAGACCTGAAACAGAAAATGTCGGGTGACCATTCAGGTACCTTCGAAAATGTACAGAATAATGTCAATATAACCATCGAGTCGCTACGAGAGATTGTCGCCAGCATCCGCTCCTCTACCGATTTGATTGCCACCGGTTCGGACGAAATAGCTACCGGCAACAACAGCCTGTCGTCACGCACCGAGCAGCAGGCGGCAAGCCTTGAAAAAACGGCAAGCGCTATGGAAGAACTAACCTCCACGGTTCGCCAGAATGCCGATAATGCTCAGCAGGCTAATCAACTTGCCGACAACGCCCGTCAGACCGCACAAAGCGGTGGAGAAGTAGTAGGCAATGCAGTTACCGCGATGCAGGAAATAAACCAGGCCAGCAACAGGATTGCCGAAATCATCGGGGTTATTGATGACATTGCCTTCCAGACCAACCTCCTAGCGCTCAACGCCAGTGTCGAGGCAGCACGCGCAGGCGACCAGGGCCGCGGATTTGCAGTTGTTGCTACTGAGGTTCGAAATCTGGCCCAACGTAGTGCTACTGCGGCAAAAGAAATTAAAGACCTGATCCAGGATAGTGTTGAAAAAGTTAATGTCGGAGCCAATCTGGTTAATGAGTCCGGAGAATCGCTGGAGAACATCGTCACTTCGGTCATCAAAGTAGGTGACATCGTTGCCGAAATTGCAACCGCCAGCCAGGAGCAGGCTAGCGGAATTGATCAGGTTAACCATACCATCTCCAATCTAGATGAATTAACTCAACAAAATGCTGCGCTTGCCGAAGAAACCTCTGCAGCCAGCGTATCAATGGATCAACGCGCTCGTGAAATGGCCAGCCTGGTGGATTTTTTTAAGGTCGATAATCAGGCACCGATCATGAAAGTTGTTGAAACAGCGGCAGCTCCAACCCTACCAACGCCAGAACCAAAAGCAGCGAAAAAGGAAAAAAAGGTGTCAGCGGTTAAAGAACCGAAAATAGCTGCTGCTAACCAGTCGACTCCTCTAGATAACAATGACGACTGGGAAGAATTTTAGCAGAAGGATTCCTGCTGGAATGAAAGCGGCAACTGTTAAACGGTTGCCGCTTTTTATTATCAATAATTATAACCCTTCTCATCATGCGAAGCGAGATCAAGTCCTTCAGTTTCAGCCTCTTCGTCAACACGTAAGTCAACAAATCGCGACACCAGCTTTAATATTGCGTAAGTTACAGTAGCTGTCCAGACCAGCGTGGCGACAACACCCGTCAACTGGACCCCCAATTGATCAACAATTGACCGCCCTTCAGCCAGCCCGGCGCCTCCGAGGCTGCTCGCAACAAAGATTCCAGCCATCAAAGTACCCAGCATACCGCCAACGCCATGTACCGGAAAAACATCGAGAGAATCATCAATCCTGAGCGTATTTTTTAAATACATGGTTGCCACATAACAGACATTGCCAGCCACGAAGCCTATTAGCAACGCGGCCATCGGACCGACAAATCCCGAAGCCGGTGTAATGGTACCAAGGCCGGCGACCATACCCGTGACGATTCCAAGCGCTGATGGTTTACCAAACCGAATCCACTCAATCATCATCCAGGTGAATGCACCGGTAGCAGCACTAATATGCGTCACCAGCATCGCCATGCCGGCATCTCCGCCAGCACTGAGTGCACTACCCGCATTAAAACCAAACCAGCCGACCCAAAGCATACCCGCGCCTGTTACTGTCATCGTCATGTTATGCGGCATCATGGCGGTTTTCGGAAAGCCCTTTCGGTTACCGATAACCATCGCAGTCACTATTGCAGCGACACCTGCCGTGATATGTACAACGGTACCACCCGCATAATCCAGCAGCCCCATCTGCCCTAACCAGCCGCCGCCCCACACCCAGTGACAAACCGGCAGGTAAACCAGCAAAAGCCATAAAGTGCTGAACAGCAAAATGGCTGAAAAACGCATACGTTCCGCGAAACCACCAACAATCAGTGCCGGAGTAATGATGGCGAAAGTTAACTGGAACATACTGAACACAGATTCAGGTATCGATCCGCTAACAGAATCACGACTTATACCCGACAGAAATGCCAGCGACAACCCACCCCACCAGTCATTCGCTGCGCCACCATCGCCGAATGCGATGCTATAGCCCACCATAACCCAGACCAGGGTTGCGATACAGGTGATCGCAAAGCATTGCATGAGTACCGATAAAACGTTTTTACTACGTACCAGGCCACCATAAAACAGTGCCAATCCAGGCAATGTCATGAATAACACCAGCGCTGTGGAAGTTAAAATCCAGGCAGTATCGGCAGAATTCATCAAAGTGCACTCCCACCAGATTCACTGGTACGAACGCGGATAGCATTTTCCAGTGGCATTATAAAAATCTTTCCATCGCCAATCTTCCCGGTACGTGCCGATTCGATAATTGCATCGACAACAGAATCTACCTGATCATCCTGCACCGCAATCTCGATTTTCATTTTGGGAATGTAATCAACCACATACTCGGCACCTCGATATAGTTCCGTGTGACCTTTCTGACGACCGAATCCTTTGACTTCGTAGACCGTTAATCCGTTGATTCCGATATCGGATAATGCCATTCGAACATCGTCAAGCTTGAATGGTTTAATGATTGCAGCGATGAGTTTCAAGCGGTTTCTCCTTTGCATGGACAGCGCGCAAGATTAGACCGATTGACTAACTAAAGCTATTTTTAGCCTGAATGCACCAACTCAGTGCGACAGCTTGACTCGGAGGCTTTATATGAAGCGGTCTCTGAGCTGGTAATACTGAACGGCACCGGCCAGAAACCAGGGTTTGCCGCTATAAAGTGGACGGGTCTGAAATGGAATATCATTAAACGCGATTCTGGCCCCGGTATCACCCTGCAATTGTCGGCCCAGCTTATGACCGAAATAGCTCGCCAGGCAGATGCCTGAACCACAGTAGCCCATGGCATAGTAGAGACCATCGTGTTCGCCCAAATGCGGCAGATAGTCAAAGCTAAACCCAACAAAACCCATCCATGAGTGGCTTATTTTCGCATCGGCCAGTTGCGGAAAAATTCGCAACATTTCCTGTCTTAAAGCAGGGGTTGATTTAACCGGGTCCGATTCGAATACCGACACGCGCCCACCGAATAAAATTCTTCGCGCATCCGGTGACTGTCGAAAATACACTACAAGCTTTCGGGTATCACTGAAAACCCTGTCACGTGGAAGCAATCGTTGGACGCGATCAATATCCAGCTCTTCGGTGGCCAGCATATAACTGCCAATCGGGATCAGTCGTCTTCGCTGCCAGGCGCTAACCGAGCCGGTATAGCCACTGGTGGCAACGACAATCTTTGCGGCCCGGATGCTGCCTTTGCCGGTTAATACACTAAAGCCTGATCTTTCTCGTTGAATACTCCGTGCCTCACAGTAACCGACCAGCCTGGCACCGGCTGACAATACTCGCTCAACAAGCCCCTGGTGATATTTGGCAGGGTCAAGCGAGCAATGCCGCTCTATTACCAGCCCGCCATGGTAGTAATCGCTGTCTATCTCGGTAGCCTGTTGCCGGCTCTCGACGACTGTTAACGGCTGCTCGAGCCCTCTGGGCTGATTTTCTGCCAGGTCGCATAATTGCTGAAATTGACGAGGGTTATGCGCGGCCAGATATCTCCCGCAGCGGCGTAAATCGCAATCAATATTTTCACTATCTATAAACGACTGAATCCATTCCAGCGCATTTCTGGCTTCTTTTGTCAGCGCAAAAGCCTTGCTCTCTCCGTAGCGATGTTGCAACTCTTCGAAACCGGGTTTGATCTCCCCGCTAATTTGCCCCCCGTTACGTGAACTACAGCCCCAGCCAATCGACTGCGAATCAATTACCAGAGTGTCGCGCCCTGCCCGAGCAGTCTCGATAGCACAGTTAAGTCCGGTATACCCTGAGCCAATAATTAGTACATCAACTTCTTCAGGCAGCACTTTTTCATCACAGTCAGTTCGGGGCGTTTCATCCCACCAGTAAGGCTCGGGCCTGAAGTCGTCACTGAAAATCGAACTATTCATGACTTCCTGCGTTCACCCAGCAAACCTCCGTGCTCAGCGTACCTTCGGCATGTAAGTCGAGTATCCGATAGCCATGCCTGGATATATCAGGGGAATGAAAATCCCAGAATTCGTCGTTGCTTTTTCGAGCCTGGCGTTGATTATGCGTCACCTGAACCATCGTCGAAGGAGTCGTCATAATACGGACCTGGTGGTGTAATTCATCAACCTCGTTGTGCGTATGCCCGGCAATTACGCCTTTGACCTGAGGGTATTTTTCGATAATTTTGAGGAATGTATCTGCATTCTGCATTTGACAGGAAGCTGAGGCGCATAAATCCAAAGGCGTGTGATGCGTAGCCAGCAATACCGGATGCGCACTACTGCAAAGTTCATTTTCAATCCTGTTGAGCTCCTCATCGCTGACCGTGCCATGGCTCGCTCCCGGTGTTTTGGAATCGACCAGTAGAAGCTTCCAGCCCCCACAATCGACAGAACCCTGATAATGAATATTGTCAATGCATAGCTCGGAACGCATTGCTTCAGGCTCATCATGGTTTCCAGCCATGATATAAACTGAGCAGCCCAATTGTATTAAAATATCGCGTAAACTCCGATAAGCTGCGGGACTACCAGCATCGGTTAAATCACCACTGGCAATGACCATATCAGCAGCAGGTGATAACGAATTTATATCGTCGATTACCCTGGCCAGCGACTGGTTCGGTTTGACACCACAAATTTCGTCATTATCGTCAACCAATACATGCAAATCTGTAATTTGTACAATCCGCTTTAGCCGCATTAAATTATCCGATTCGAGGTTTGATCAAAATCGGTATATACGTTATCACAAACAGCGAAAAAGCAGTTATCCAGAATAGCTGCGAGAGGCCGATCCAGATATTGTAATTGTCCATACTAACTATCGGCAATATCACTCTGATCAGCGCACCTGCAAACAACAGGCCAAATGCGATTCCAGCACGGGCCGGTGGCTGACTGACCATTCTGCCGGTATGACCCAGCGCGACTCGCGACATCATGCCAATCGTAATCAGACCGACACCACCATAAGTAAAGGCATGAATAGCTAGAGACTTCGGAATATCGGCCCAGTCTGCTATAGCAAACAATAGAAACCCCAGGGTAATAAACCAGAAACTGAGGTATATACTCCACAGCAGACTCTTTCGCCAGATACCGGGAGTGTGCCAACCGACGAGCCGGGCAGCATTAACAATGAAAAGCAGGGAAGCCAGCCAGACTCCGGGAAGTGATTCAGGAAAAAATACCTCTGAAACAAAAAACCCCAGAAACAATACAAGACTGGAAATGTCCAGCCATCTGGAATTAAACAGCGAGACCGGATAATCCACACCCTGTTCGATAAAAGATGGAATGACGCGGCGCCCCATCGTCAGAATCAAGCCTAAAACCAGATACAGTCCACCGTATATCCCCCAGTGTAAACCCTGATCAATCCAGCCGAATAAACCACAGTAATACAGGCCATTAAAAAATAGAATCAAAAACAGTTTTGACAGAATCGACATCTGCTTCCACTGCCGAGTCAGTATGATCGGTCGACAGACTGCAATCAGCAATCCGGTTGAAAACAACAACTCCAGTATTGCGGCATACCAGATATAACCATCCATCACAATGAAACTAACTCGCGCCGCCAGCCAAAGTGCAAACAGGCTTAACAGACCTTTCCCAGACAATGTATGCATGCCTGTCCAGTTCTTCACTGCAGTCAACAGGAAACCGGCAATAACTGCCAGCGAATAACCATATATCATTTCATGCGCATGCCACTGGAATGGGCTGGCAATACTGATCGGCAGAGACAGGCCAAGCTGGTAAATGCCAGCCCACAGGCCCATCGACAGTATCGCAAATACACCGGCGCCGAGAAAAAAGATACGGAAGCCGAGTTCGAGCAATGCAAACCTGGATGGCTGTTGCATTGATTGTGTTTCGGAAATTTGCATTGTTAAAACTAGACTCTCTCAAAAATTGTAGTGAATACCTGAACTACAGTATTGATTGCGATTGTGATACACGGGCGCCTATAGTCATGATATCTTCGGC
>JAAEOZ010000720.1 GCA_024222685.1 Gammaproteobacteria bacterium
CTACTTTCTGCTGGATAGTGAGTCAGTGCCTGAATTTGTCAGCGCTGACTATCGATTGGGAGAGCTGATGACAAAGACCCTGGGATTTAAGTTTGGTCGTGAAACGAACAGTAATAACAGCTGGTCAGCACGGCTGGAGTATTTTCAGCAAACGGGTGAGTCATCGCCTGCCGAAGCTATAGGTCAATTGATCGAGCAGGATCTCTTCCCGGATGTAGAAGCCCTGATTGTGCAGTTTAACTACTCGATTAAGTGGTAATTTGCTGTTGAGCTAACCGGGTGATAACAAATTTGGGGCGTTACCTTTTAGGCGACGGATATAAGTAATAATTGTTGCAATAAGGCAGCGCCTCGAATATTCCGTCGTTTCGATCAAAAAGTTAGCTTGTGGCTGTGCCTTCATCTTTCATTCAGAGCCGCAGACATGGTTTACCACAACCATAATTCCCTAAAATTATTAAGCCGATGTTTTTTTCATACTTGAAGGCGGAATAAATATCCGCCACCGGGACCTGATTTTTTGATCCAGATCTTGACTGATATGTCTGGGAAAGTGATTTTTTAATATTTCAGTGGCCTTTTCGCAGGAGCGATCGTAGACGGTTGGCGAACCC
>JAAEOZ010000721.1 GCA_024222685.1 Gammaproteobacteria bacterium
TAGTCTTTGCGACTACCTGCGGGCCGTCATTCGTCTCAGATCTCGATCGAGGTCGCCGCCCAGGCACCAAGGCCGATATGGAGAACTTCGTCAAACTCGCCGGCATGCTGAATATTCTGCATCATGAAGGTGGTAGTGGTCCCGAACCCCTCGACCTGCCACCGGCAAGTCGTCATCTGGATAT
This sequence comes from Gammaproteobacteria bacterium, assembly GCA_024222685.1. Lineage (GTDB taxonomy): Bacteria > Pseudomonadota > Gammaproteobacteria. The sequence goes on from JAAEOZ010000721.1 coordinate 185, forward strand.
GATGTACGCACAGATAACGCTAACCGATAAGGGCTGGCATCCCAGCTGGTTGAATACCGCGGAACGTGCGCGTGACTGTATTGAGATGGCCAAAATAGCACTGCAAACCGACGACGAAGGACTCAGGCAGCGACCGGCTATCATCGGTGGAATTAATACCAATTCACCACTATTTTGGGATGAAGGTCAGGTCGACGGCATGCGCGTCTTCGCTGAAGCGGGTCAACCGGTACATGCAACACCATTCACACTCGCAGGCGCGATGGCACCGGTAACCGTCGCCGGCGCGGTTACTCTGCAAAATGCCGAAGCTTTAGCCTGCATAGCAATTACTCAGGCCGCCGTGCCAGGTTCATCTACTTTCTATGGTCATTTCACATCGAACGTGGATATGCGTACGGGCTCCCCCGCCTTTGGCACACCGGAATACGCACAGTCAGTCATCATCTCCGGGCAACTCGCTCGACGTTACGGATTACCACTACGTTCTTCAAATACAACTGGCTCAACCTGCGTGGATTTACAGGCCACCTACGAGAGTGACATGTCGATTAACGCCTGTATCCAGGCTCACGTTAACGATGTCATGCATGCTGGTGGCTGGCTCGAAGGCGGACTAACCTGCTCCTTCGAAAAACTTATACTCGACGCTGAACTGCTTCAGATGCAGGCCGCTTTTCTGCAACCTGTTACTATAGATGACGATAGCCTGGGTATTGATGCCATAGCAGAAGTCGGCCCGGGTGGTCATTTTTTCGGCACGGCGCATACCTTGGAGCGCTACCAAAATGCTTTTTATCAACCCATTCTTTCAGACTGGCGAAACTTCGAAACCTGGCAGGAAGACGGCGCAAAAAGTGCCACTCAACGAGCCAATGAAATATGGAAAAGCCTCTTAAACGAATACCAGAAACCACCCATCGATCCTGCCATCGAGGAAGAATTACAAGCTTATATGGGCAGGCGAAAAGAAGAAATTACAAATGAATGAATTAACTGGAAATTTCGAAGCTGGCAGCGACGCAATGATGGACGTGGATCATGCATTTTTTTCTCGCCTCGGTGACCAGATGGTCGAATGAATTCGACCCTACAATCCCGATAGAAGCCTGTAGGGCCGAATTCATTCGGCCCAGGTCGTCCGGCAAAACTTGTAGCTTCGAATTCATTCGGCCTTAAAATGCTTTAGCATTCGTCATCCTTAAAAGTAATGTCTATCGTCACTTTTCGTAAGCTGGCATTTTTGACACCTCTGGAAGGAAGCCCCATGCATTCCAGTAGTTTGCTTGAGGCTTCATTACATTGAGTACCACAGTGGCAACTACTACCACCACTATGTTCAGAAAACTTTTCCTTTAATTTAGGGTCGATGTAATAAGTCATGCCGCCAAGCAGTAAGCCGTCAGTCATGGTTTGAATGTCGAGAGCTTCACCGAGGGGTTTGAGTTCACCGGCCGAGAAAGCGGAGCCAGCAACTAAACTGAACTCGATTTTGCGTTCGTCTCCTGGACCAAGCCTGAACTTATTCGCACCCGGGTTATGAAACTTAATCTTCCAGTTTTTATTACTCAAAATCGTGGGTAGATTAGCTTCAATTTCAATATTGACGACTTTGTCGTATGGGTTGTTTACCCAGAAGGCACGTCGAGTAAGTGAGCTGACAAGTTCGTCGCTATCGCCACCGGGCTCTGGTGACACATTACGCTGCCCAATATTGTTATCAAACGGAACCAGTCGCCAATGAGGAACAGGCCCATTTACTGTGTCGGCATTACTGGCATCACCATCAGCCGATACACTGGCGAGCAGACATTCATGGCCTTCAACTTCAGGTATCCACTCGAAAGGCCCGACAATAGCTTCACCACCTGAGAGTATATTGGGTGCGGGTAATTCTGCTGTTTCCATTGTTTGCCAGTCATCAGGCCAGACTAGTCCAGTACTGGGACGGCAGTGATAGGCTTTCACCAGAACATTAGTTGCGGTTGCTGTACCGCGATTTTTAACTCTGACATATAGATAATTGGTTTCGTCGAGAAGCGGGGTTTCGTGTCCAATGGTTTCATCAGCCGTGCGTGAACTCCAGATATCTGTTGTGTTCCAGAAGTTTTGTCGCCATTCGTATTCACCATTGCGACCATCATTGATATAGACATCAACGTCGGGTGGCGCGCCCGCACTGGTGACAGGCGTAGGTGCACCTGCTGGTTGATACAAACCCTGCTTTTCAAAAGCCCAACGAATGACTTTATGAAATGCACCGCCTGGATGCCCTTCGAAGTCGGCGTTAGCCTGGTCGAAATCGATGAGTGCAGTGGCAAAGTCATCGGCGCCGCTGGGTGGTGCCGCTGACGTCATTGTGCCCACCGCGCCAAGCATCAGGTAAGCCATGTAGCGCGATGCGAATTCGTGGCGGGCTAACTGCGTGGCCGCATTACCATGCACATCATCGCCGCCGGTAGAGCGATAAGCTCTAAACATGGTTGTGGACAGTATCTGTCGTCTTTGTTGCAAGCCAGCTACGTCTTTGGAACCATCCCATGCCCAGCCACCGGCCACATCCCGGTCATGACGTCTTAAACCTGCACCGGAATTCATAAAGGGCGAACGCATGAAACGATCCGGCGCTTGCGAGCCGGGGTCACTCATGACGACACCGAGTGCATCACCGAAGCCATGGCACCAGCTGAACACACCATCAGCGATATTATTCTGCAAACAGGAATGCGCAAATTCATGAATCACCGGCGCACGGTCTGTGGCATAACCAACCGGACAACCGGCATTTAATAAGCCAAAAGTGAATTTGCTAGTAGATGCACCTGCATCGTTACCCCAATGGGCCGCATTATTGGCACCGCCATGACCACGATGATCTGTTGGTATTGGAAAAGTAGTGCCTGCAAAATAACTGGAGACACCAAAACCAAAGTCTTCCACCATACGGAATAAGGCATCCAGGTGGTAATAAGCATTCACCGCGGCGAAGTTATCTGTAATAGCTGAGTAGTCAAAGTCTGTTCCTGCCGACTCAGCCGGTGGCGCGATATTGGGCGCATTGGTCTCACTAATAGTGATGTATTCGCCGGTAAGTGCCTGTGGGTCTCCTGCAGTCAGGCCGAGTAATTCAACATCGACGCGTAATGGATCGAGGTCAGTAGCTGGCGAACAGGCTGTTAATGAAGTATTCCCCGTCATTCGGATCGGGTCATCCGGGTAAATCAATCCATCAGTTGCCTGTACAAATGGGCGTAGATAGAGAATAGAGGATGTGCCTATTTCTACCATGGCACGCCAGTTGACCTCTCCCCATGCTGGCAAATTCATGGTGAATAAAACTTCGAATACCACGTAGTGCTTACCTGCTTCTATTGATTCAGGGACATCGGGTAAAGCCAGAACTGGTATAACCTCATCGCTGTTATTTTTATGTGACTCAATGTCTGGGTCCTGTCTGTCCCGGGCCAGGTATTGGTAGATAAAAGGTTTGACAGAAGTGATTTTGACTAGCCTGGCTTTTTCTCTTTTACCTAAACCAGCTAGCGAAGCACTAATGCTTTTATCCGAATCGGCAAGCCTGATTTTCAATGCTGCAGTTCGGCTTTTTGTTTTTGTGTTCTTTATCTGGGGTAGTTCCAGATCCACTTCATGATGAACCGTGCTTTGTGAGCTGATAACCTGTAGCGGGTCGGCATGCATACGTACATTGAAACCGGCTTTCCAGATTGGGATGCCCATATGTGTTTGTGTATAGGCAATTACCCTGGAGTTTTTTACTTGCTTGGTTTGAGCAAAACGTAATCGGCTACCTTCAGATCGTAATTTTACTTCCAGGCTTTCATCAAGAGTGGTTAACATATCAGGATCAAATGCATAATCTGTATTGACAACTTGCAGGTAGTGTTTTGCGAGCTCCCGTGATGAGTTAATCGTTATACCGGCATTTTGTAATGTGTAAGGCGTTTGATTGTGGCGAAGTAAACTGACATTTCCGCCTTGTGATTTTCCAACGTGGGTATTTTTCCCGAGTATGGGCATGATTTTCTCCTTGTGACAAGTTTGGGAATATAAATTGCACTCCACGCCTGACCGGCAGACGCATATCAACTATCACAAAAAAATAGAATCCTGGCTATAGCCTGGAACACTGTTTCCTGTAGGATCAAGATTACATTTGCTATTATTTCCTCTTTTGTTGGATTGCATTCAAAAGCGTGTGGTACTGGCAATTTCCTGTCTCTAAAAAGTCATAACCCACTGTAAGTTGAATGATGAGCAGCCAAGTTATTTCTCCTGGTTACATTAAATGTTGACTCCTGAACCACAAAAGTATCTGCAAATAGCAATCGTTTATTTTTAGCCAGCGAATCTCCGGAGAGTGCCCTGAGCCGACTTTAATGTTCAATTTCAGGTAGGTCGATCCATTGCCGTCACTTTACTTTGAGTTTTTCTTTCAGCACCGGTACCAAAAATTTTTCTATGATTTTAACTGGTAGCTTCCAATCGTCTGATTGATTGTAATTCCCGGCGAAGATAGCTATGACAAGATTATATTTGGACTGCGCAGTCAGTCGTTGACCACCATTTCCGAATCCAGCAACCCATCCTGGTGGTTCTCCCCATGGGGCAAGCCACCATAAATAGCCATAGCGCAGACCGATATCGAGATTCGACCGAGGTGTGAACGAGGCTTTGAGCCAGTCGGCAGGTACAATTTGTTTGCCCCCATATTCACCGTTCTGAATGATAAGCTGTCCGATTTTTGCTAGATCGTGGATATTCAGTCGCAGGCCCGATGCAGCGGAAGGTACGTCGTCTGCACCGCGAACCCATTCGAACTCTGTAATTCCAAGTGGTTGAAACAACTTATGCCTGGCGTATTCATCAATGGGAATGCCAACACCATCTGCTATCAGTTTTGCGATGATCGCAACCGCACCGCCATTATAAACCCAATTGTCCCCCGGCCTGTTGACCATCCGACGACCCAGAACAAACCTGTAGCGATCCTCGGCATATTCCATCGCAATTTCGCTGTTTTTTGGGTTGGTGTATGGTAGATCTTCATTCCACTCTGTACCCATTTTCATAGACAGTGCATGGCGGATCAGAATCTCCTTCCGCATGGGGTCCTCGGCAAGTGCTGTATACTCGGGCATTTGTGAGATCAGGTTTTCATCGACATTCGGTACTTTACTCTCCGCCAGCGCAATGCCGTAAAGCAACCCAACTACGGACTTGGTGATAGATCGTAAATCGTGAAGTGTATCCGGCCCATGAACCCGTTCGCCGAGTGGCAAGCCCCATCGCTGGTCCCGCCCAGGGAAATGAGTTTCCGCGATGATCTCGCCTTCATGGATAATCAGAACGCTGTGCAGGCCCGACAGTTCTCCGGCGAAAAATGCCTCTTTCAACTTCTCATCCAATATACGGCCCTTTCCATACGCGCCGGGCAACCCAACAAAGGCAGTAACCAGGAGAAAAATATATAACCGTCTCGATCCAAATATCATCACATAAGCTTCTTGTTTAAATGTTAGCGTAGCCGATACAGCTCACAATGCCCCATCTGGTCTTTTTCAGCAATTGTTCGAGCTTAACCAGGGTACTATCAAGTCGGCCAACAAAAGTAAAACTGTTCCTACAAACCGACGTTATTCGATTCAACAGGCGCAAGTCACCTGCCACCAACTATCAAATGATCGACTTCTCAGCATCCTGTAGTTGGCGGCACTCAGGAGATGCCGACAACACAAAAGAGATTGTAAACCTGACTATGGACGGCCAGGAATCGTTGGACCTGTCCAGGTATTTGAACCGACGCATTTGTCGTTCCTGCGCTCGCGTAAGCTCGTGCGATACCTCGGCACGATTATTCACATAACGATCATGGCAATGCATTGAAGTAGGCATAACTACTTTTCTTGCTGCACCGTAACTGGGGAGCTTGTCCGTGACAATCTCTCTGGCAGAGCGACCCTGCTGTCAGTTTGACTGATTGTTCGTTAAATTAACAATACCCTTGACTGCCATTCTTAACAGGCTTTTACACAATGCCCATAAGATTAAACTAAAGGGTGAATCCATGCGTAAAATCATGAGTAATTTTTAAGGATGATATAACCATCACCGAATGATATTATCCAGGACATGCGTTATGAAGTTAAAGTGATCAACTAAAACCAGAATCGCTGATCATACTCACCAGAATACCCTGGAGATAAAAAATGGACGAAAAGGCAATAATTATTGGAGTGCACGGGTTACTAAACAAGCCGGAAAAAACAATTCTACAGAATTGGTGGCGCGATGCTATCGTAGAGGGAATTTCCCGGAATTTTAATCGGGCTGAAGTTATTAGTTTTGAACTAGCATATTGGGCAGATGTTAGAAATGCAAAACCGATTGATTATGATGACTTAGATGAGCGCTATCAAAAGGCAAACGGTAGCGAACCACTAGAGAGATACGATGACAAGTTGATGGATGGTGTACGGGCAAATATGCAGAAGTGGGGAGGCAAAATACTAGATAAGGAAAAGGATTTATTTGGATTGGGCAAGAATGTTGAAAAACTTTTGGGAGTTACAGTTGAAGATCTTGCTGAATACTATGATCAAGAAAGTGTTCGACTTGCAATACGCTCAAAATTAATCAAAGTTATAGAAAAATATATTGGTTATAAAATAATCCTGGTGGGTCATTCCATGGGATCGATAGTTAGCTATGACGTATTAAGGTTAAAAGAAGAAACCGAATCATTCAATATTGATCATTTCATTACCATAGGCTCGCCTCTTGGCCTTCCTTTGGTATCTAAAAAAATTCGCGAAGAATTCGGAGCCACCAGGACCCCTGGCAACGTAAGACACTGGACAAATATTGCTGATCCTGAAGACAAAGTCGCGCTAGATTTCAATTTGGCAGATGAATTTGACGATCTTGACCGTATCAAAGTCAAAGATACCTTGGCGCACAATGAGTATGAAAACCATGAAGGGAAAAAGAATTGTCACAAGAGCTATGGCTATCTTCGAGCTCCCGAGTTTACAGATATCCTGGTAAATTCAGGAATTTTTTAATCCCAAATTATCGGAAATAATTTAGACAGGCTGTTGAAGAACACCTAAAAAATATCGATGCTGTCCTTGTGAAAGCTAATAATACTAAAGTCGAAGGTATCGACCCAATATTGAGTACAACGCGACATGGCCAGGTGAAGAATTAGTTGAATGATCGAATCGATAATAAAAGGAGGATTTTGGTTTGGAAATAATATCAAGAAAACTTGTCTACGGTGGAAGCAAAACGAATAAGCCAGATAAAATAGTCGTTCATTCTATGGGTGAAAATATTAAGAATAACGATATTACCTACAATGCATTTGAGTGGTTGAAATTTTTGAAACTATCAGCCCACGCTTTAGTTACTCCCAATGGTGACATCATTCGATGTAGAGATGATGAGCAACGTGCGTGGCATGCCAAGGGGAATAATACCAATTCCCTGGGTGTTGAGTTTCTGGTGCCCGGTATTCATGATTATGGAACCTTTTTAGAAATGATAAAAACTGATTGGGTCAGTAAGGAGCAATATCAAGCAGGGGTTGAGCTGCTAAAACAATGGATTGAAAAATATGATATAGAAAATGTATTTAGACACAGAGACTTATCTCCTGGTCGGAAAGTGGACCCAGGAGATGGTTTTAAATGGGATTGGTTTATGGACCAAATTAACACATCTAGTAACCCGGTATGAATTTAAATGGTAGGTGAATCACCCCGGGAATTCCGGAGGCTGTTTTGTGTGAGTCATGCTGCTTCGGATGACTCTCCGAGTTGCTGGTAATACATCAGCTCGTATTCTGCAGGTGGAATATTTCCAATTGACTGTGAACCCTATGCTGCCAATTGATTAAAAGTCCATGAATCCATTTTGCTGAGTTCTCGGTATCCGGGATTAAAATTCGGTATAAATGATCACCGACGAACTTCCAGAACCCAAAAATAGAAAAACCCCATGAAATTCAAGGGGTTTATTCTATGTATGGTGCCGGCACCAAGAGTCGAACTCGGGACCTACTGATTACAAGTCAGTTGCTCTACCAACTGAGCTACGCCGGCATGTTCTTTTCAATCTGATATTAAGGTCGATATTTATGGGGATTGAAGCCCCTCCAAGAGGCGCGAATTCTAGTGTTTTTGCCAGGCATTGGCAAGTGCTTTAAGGCTTATCCGCATTGGCCCGGAACTTGACCAACGCCATTAGCAAGATCTCTTTGATCAATCAGAAGCTTGCCTTCAGTTTCATTCGAGCCCTGGTAATAAAGCCAGTATATAGTTCTGTTTCGATACCTCGGTTCGGTTTCAACCGGGTAATTCAGCTGCTTCAACCTATTAGATAAACGTTCAGCATTCTTCTTTAAACTGTACACGCCGAGTGAAAGCACGTTTGACTTATCTGATTCGTTAACGATGATGTAGTCACGAATACCCTGCTCCGCGAGTTTTTCTGCAGTACTGACTGCTTGCTGCCGTGATTTATGCCCTCCCAGATAAACCATAATGCCCATATACTCCTTTTCCTTGCTTGATTTTAACCTGGTCTGGATCTCGATCGCCGAATATCGACCACTAATTTCAAGTGCCCGGGTCTTGTCCTTGAAAGGGCCCACTGCATAGCACACGGTTTGATTAATGGTATTTTCGCTCACCAGGAGTTTACTGGAACTATCAGCAGTCTGTTCGGTTTCAATTTCCGATCCTTTTTCCGATTCATTTAGCAACCGGAGCTCTTCGGCCAACGCTATTTCAGGAGATTCGGCAAATAATTGTTCGTAGGGCAATAACCACTGCATCAGTCCGAAGCCGATATTAGCGAGCAGTAACAGGAAAAAAAATATTTTCATCCACAATGTTCCAGTTGTTGGCGCATACCGGCAAACACCAGGTCGGGCACCATCAAAACCTCTCGTTGCGACGATCGATTAACACGGTGAGCATCACCTCCACAGAGGAATAGCACCGCATCGTCACCGAGATAACTAAACCAGCATTCGATCAAACTATCGAGATAGCTAGTATCCTCCAAATCGTGATTGATGTGAATACAGTGCTCAGTCGTCAATCCAGGTGAATCCAGCTGATCAATATCAGGATGGTCAAAATCGGCTTTAGACAAAATTTCCCTAAAGCGCTCAAGTGTCGTATTGAATCCCGGTAAAATCGCACCCCCTAAATGTTGTCCACCAGCTTTTAACAAATCTACCGTTATCGCGCTGCCAGCATCTACTATCATCGCATCTTTATCTGTCAGGCCTGCAGCACCGAGTATCGCGAGCCATCTGTCTACACCTATGCCTGATGGATCGGCATAGCCATTCACGACTCGACCTGAACTATGCAACGGAATTAGTTGATGCAGACCCTGTCGACCATATTTTTTCTCGAGGCGATCCCATATTTCCTGTTTAAAGGCGGTACCTGGAACGCCGGCATAATAACAGACCTCCAGGTCGTTGCTCGATAGAAAGTCTTCAAAGCAGCTACACCAGCTTGTGCCGGTTCGAATCCGGCAGGATGACTGTAAATTTCCCTGCCGCCAGATCTGAGCCTTAATTGCACTATTACCGACATCGAGCAATAACATCGCTTAACCCGCTCGCAACGAAATTTCTGCAGCAGAAAATGTCAACATAGTCTGATCGGTTTTTACCAATAACTGACCATCGCGACCAATTCCGGTACATAAGCCGGTTATTTTATCTTCGCCATTCAGAACACAAACCTGTTGATTCCGATAGGCATCGTATCGCGAAAACTCATCTAGCAACATATCTATACTCGATTCACTGAACAGCCGGAATTGATCAACTACCGAGCTTATTGCGGCCAGCAATACTGACTGACGTTGAATGTTTCGACCTGAAATCAAATCCAGGCTGGTTGCCGGTTGCGCTATTGCGTCAAGTTGTATTCGAGTCATATGGACATTCAGGCCAAAACCAATGGCAACAAAGTAGCCATCTCCCGCTGGTCTCGACTCGATCAGAATACCGCCTAGTTTGTACTTCTGTAAACCATCATCAAAGACCAGATCGTTCGGCCATTTTAACTTCACAGCATCGAATCCAGCCTCAACAATGACCCGGCATAACGCAATTCCACTTGCAATGCTGAGTAACCCAAGTTGTTCTGCCTTAACAGGCAAATTCAATCCTATGGTACAGTAAATATTCTGTGCATGAGGAGATAACCACTGCCTTCCTCGCCGCCCTCTTCCCGCTGTCTGTTTCTCGCAAACCGCAATCGATAAGCGGCCGCTAGCTTGATAGTGCTGCAAAACGTCGATGTTTGTCGAACTGGTTTCTATGTTATAAATCAGGTCGTGCTCGTGTAACCCCAACTCTTCGAGTCTGAGCTCAATATCTCTCGGTTGAAGAAGATCAGGTGGGATATTCAAAACAGCTACCGCATGAATTAGCTGATTTGCAACCAGGCCTGGCACTTCGCTTCGTTGTCCGCGTCGATATCCAGTACCACCGTATTGGCTACTGCCGGCAGTAATCTGACCTCAAAGCGATTCAGTTCGTCTCGCCGAAAAGCGTGAACGACGAAACTGTCTCCGGCTTTAGCGCGCAATAAATGTTGCTCAAATTTTTCCATTGTCAAGCTGATACTATTGACTGCGACAATCTGATCTTCAGCAGCGAGACCGGCCTTCTGGGCACTGCTAGCTTCGTCGACACGTAGAATGCGCAGGCTTCCATTTTCTTCTTTCAGGCTTGCACCGAATGTGACCTCGGGTAAACGCCCCTCGACAGGTTTGCCACCTTTGTCATTCTGCCCAGCTGCAGCGCGACGGTTAAACCCAACGCCAACCGTTGACAACAATTCCTCTAGCGGCATCTCTTCGCTTTGACAAATAAGGCCTTCCAGGAAATCACTTAAATCGGTCGAACAAAGACCTCTGACAATAAGCTGGATATCATTGTCTTCGACACCAGACTCATTCGCTTTCCAGTTTTGCCAGAGCACACGCATCACATCATCAAGACTTTTCTCGCCATTGCTTACTTCCCGCATTTTCAAATCAATACATAGCGCGATTAAACTGCCCTTGGCATAATAACTAACAATTGCATTGGCGGCATTTTCGTCCTGTTTATAAAATTTTGTCCAGGCGTTAAAACTCGATTCAGCCGCCGATTGCCGTGTTGCACCCTTACCGCGAAATACCCGAGTGATGGTTCGTGATAGCAGCTCAAGATAGGCTTTGGGTTCGATTAGTCCACATCGTGCCAGAGCGAGATCATCGTAATAAGAGGTGATCCCTTCAAACGCCCACAGTAATTCGGTATAAGCCTCGGATTGCAGTCGATAAGGCTGAAAAACCGCAGGCTTTATACGCTTGACATTCCAGGTATGAAAATACTCATGGCTGCAAAGGCCGAGAAACTCCCGATAACTGTCTGTCATTTCAATATCGCCCGACTTTGGCAGACTATCCCTGCTACAGATCAGGCTGGTACTGCTTCGATGCTCCAGGCCGCCATATCCATCCCCCACCACCAGCACCTGGAACTGGTAGTAATCAACCGGGGCGGGTTCGCCGAAAAACCGGATATGGTGCTCACAGATACGTTGAAGATCGCTTGATAACCTTTCGGTATCGCATTCAAATCTGCCGGTAAGAACAATATCGTGGGGCACACCACAGGCAA
>JAAEOZ010000722.1 GCA_024222685.1 Gammaproteobacteria bacterium
CGCAGTTAAGATCGGCCTTGTTGATATTATCAACGAGCTTGTACCCAGCAAAATGGATGTGGATCCAGGAACCATCTTTCTGGGAATGGTGATGGATACCCTATCGGGGCGGACCCCGCTTTATCGATTAGATGAGTTTTTTCAAGATCAGGATACAGAGCTGCTTTTGGGAAAAAGAATCAATCCGGCAGTTTTTAACGATTATAACGTTGGCCGTGTTCTCGATAAGGCGTATGAGATTGGGGCTATCAAGATATTTTCTGCGATTAGCAAACAGGCGGTAGATGTTTTTGAGGTCAACAACCGTCACGTTAGCTTTGACACGACATCGGTCAGCGTTTTTGGCGAGTACGACTTGTATGGCGACGATGAACAAAGCTCGATGCTAAAAATAACACACGGCCATAGTAAGGATCACCGTCCTGATTTAAAACAGTTTTTAGTATCAATGCTATGCGTTGATCGCAGTGTACCGGTATTCGGTAAGACCGAAGATGGCAACGGCTCGGATAAAACGATCAACAATGAAATCCTGACAAGCATTTCCAAACGGATGGCATCCCATGGTCTGCAGCCAGGAGCTTTTATCTATATTGCCGATTCAGCGATGGTGACAACGAAAAACCTGTTGGCCATCGGTGACACTACGTTATTCATACCTCGTCTAC
>JAAEOZ010000723.1 GCA_024222685.1 Gammaproteobacteria bacterium
AGGACCCGCTGAAAATTGTGGCGAAAAAACTGGCCGACGAAACGCGCATTATTTGTTTCGACGAGTTTTTTGTTTCAGATATTACCGATGCCATGATTTTGGGTACGCTCATGGAAGCACTGTTTGCGCAGGGGATTGTACTGGTAGCCACGTCGAACATAGTGCCCGACGAACTGTATCGAAACGGGCTGCAACGCGCTCGATTCTTACCGGCTATCGCATTGATTAACGCCCAGTGTAACGTGGTGAATGTCGACAGTGGTATTGATTACCGTTTGGGTACCCTGGAGCAGGCGGAGATTTATCATTACCCGCTGGATGAACAGGCTACGGTAAATTTGAACGATTACTTTGGTCAGCTTGCGCCCGATGAAGGTACTCAGGGCGAAAAAATTGAAGTCAATCACCGCATGCTGCAAACCGTGCGCGACGCCGATGGTGTCTTGATGATCGACTTTACAGAGCTATGTGAAGGCCCGCGTAGTCAGTCTGATTACATTGAATTGAGCCGATGCTATCACACTGTGTTACTGGCCAATGTAAAGCAGATGGGTCAAAACAATGATGACGTTGCCCGGCGCTTTATCGCCATGGTCGACGAATTTTACGAGCGACACGTAAAACTGATCATGTCTGCCGAGGTCTCTTTGCAGAACCTTTATACCGAAGGCCTGCTAAACTTCGAGTTCAGACGCTGCTTAAGTCGTCTGCAGGAAATGCAGTCACATGATTATTTGGCCAAAGAGCACTTACCATAGCCACTAAAAATCGGTAAACTCGGGCCTTTTACAGAACGCCGACACCAGAAGTCAGAAAGTAGAGATTGTTAAGATGGGAAGAGCATTTGAAGTAAGAAAGGCGGCCATGGCAAAAACCGCCGGCGCCAAAACCAAGGTGTATTCTAAATACGGTAAAGAAATTTACG
>JAAEOZ010000724.1 GCA_024222685.1 Gammaproteobacteria bacterium
ACTTCAGCCTCGGACGCTTCGATAAAGCTGGTACTGTCCTCGGCACTGAATTCCAGCTGCAGTTTCAAAAATGCCGGCATTTTTGAAAGCGCTGGCAGGCTTTTCTCGACCGGTGTTCCCAGGAGACTGTAATAACGAGCCACCAGAACAAGATCACACAGGTCGGCTTCGTCGCGGTGGTTGCGAAACCAGTTACGAGATTCCTCGCCAACAGTAACGATTTCATCACCCAGGTTCCACTGATACAGTAACATTCCATTGATCTGGGAATGCAACACACGAATGGTTTGATCGAGTGCGTCATCATCGCCATAAAGGTCGCTATGCTCCTGCGCGTAGTTCAGTATTGCGATTATCCCGAGGTCGCTCAACAGCCCCGCCATCTGTGCCATTTCAGGATCGAACCGTCCGGACCTGGTCGCAAGAATGCGGCTGAACGCTGAAACTTTGCGACAATCCTTCCACAACGACTGCATGCGATTTTTCATACTGGTTGATTTGGACTGGAACAATTCCGACGCCGCGTAAATCATGATCTGTTTTCGAACCACCTCCATTCCCATGCGCACGACGGCTTGCTGCAAGGTCTCGATGGGTGCGTTACCGCGATAGAGTGCGCTATTGGCCGTTTTCAGCAACTTGGCTGATATTGACGGATCAGACTGGATAAGTCCCGAGATTTTGGCCACATCGTAGTCGTCGTCGGCAAATGCCTTTTGGATCTTTTGAACGACATCCGGCATTACTGGCAGCGAAATGCTACCGCTGCTGATATCCTGACAGAGACTGATGGTAAGGCGATTCGCTGCTTCTGATTGCTCTATTATTTCGACTTCCATTTCCGCAGCATCCTCTTCCTCGATCAACGACATCTCGGTTAACAGATCGTTCGGAATCTCCAGATATTCGACGGGCGAAATCGGCTCGATTTCATAGAGACTCGGACGAATCTGCGCGACCGGCTGCAGGTTACCGTCGCTTTCAGATTGCACCTTGCATTCGGTTCCGTTGCTGTCGTGACTGATTGCTTCGCCGTTCAAAAGGTACAGGCTGTAGTTACCTAAATCACCCAAAGCGATTATGTTCTGCTTCGGCGCGGCTATTTTTGTTTCAAGTCTGGCCGCCAGGTTATCAAGCTGGTTATCGTTGAAAAGCGCCAGGCTTTTGATACGCCTCAGTACCGAATGGTCGAGTGTCTTTGTACCGTTTTGCATCTGTTTACTCCTACCGAAGATTCAGATTGTCTATTGACTAAATAAGGTATGGCGATCTTATCGGCCGATGTTTGGTGGACTTGAGTAGGTAT
>JAAEOZ010000725.1 GCA_024222685.1 Gammaproteobacteria bacterium
GCCGGGATTTCGAGATCGGAAAGCAATGACAGCGTTACTTCAGTTTTCGAACCACGTAACAGGCCGGCAAATGCGTATTCTGCCAATGCATCAGGAATCGGCGTAACTGCGGCCAGAATGGTCGCGGGATCACAACCCAGCACCACCGATACCGGAAATGGTTCGTCACCTTTTTGCTGACGCCATTCCTGATAGTCAAGCGCTCCACCACGGTGCGATAACCAGCGCATTATGAGCCGGTTACGGCCGATTAACTGTTGTCGGTAAATGCCCAGGTTTTGGCGTGACTTTGAGGGTCCCCGAGTGGTGACTAAACCCCAGGTGATGAGTGGTGCGGCGTCTCCGGGCCAGCAAGTCTGGATCGGCAAGATCGACAAATCGACTTCATCGGCGTGAAACTGGATTTCCTGGCATTTTCCATTTTTCACCAATTTTGGCGACATATCAAGGATTTTACGGTAAATTGGCAGCGTTTTCATCGCATCTTTAAAACCCTTCGGGGGTTCAGGTTCCTTCAGAAATGCGAGCAATTTGCCCACTTCGCGTAGCGATGCTGCGTGATCCTCTCCCAGTGCGAGTGCTACGCGCTGCTCGGTACCGAAGAGATTCGCCAACAACGGTATTTTACTGCCGGCAGGATTTTCAAACAGCAGCGCAGGTCCCGCTGAGCGCAATACTCTGTCAGATATTTCGGTGATTTCAAGATTGGGATCGACCGCTCGACTGATACGCTTTAGATCGCCATCCCGCTCGAGCTGGTCGATAAAGTCACGCAGATCCTTGTATTCCATTTACCAGATCTTGATGCCGTGGAACTTGCTTTTTATGCGGGCTTCAACAAGTGCCTTACTGATCAGGTAACTCAAAAAAATGATCGCAATTACGATCGGTACGATAATTTCCCAATAGCGTTTGGCAGTATCCATCAATACCAGCAGGGCGGGCGCGCCTTCCTCGTCTTTACGCTCGAGCTCGCGTTGTTTGGCTTCCAGATCCAGCTGCAGGTCGGCGATGGATTCTGCGGCATTTTGACTGCCAGCTTCCAGCAAATCGATCTTTTCAACTAGATCGTCCATGTCTTTTTCATACTGATCGATGACGGTTTTACTGTCGCTGAGCTTCTCGATCTCGGTTGCCAGATCCTGGGTTTTCTGTTGTTCTTCCTGATACAAGATGTTGAAGGTAGGTGTAGTTACCAGGAAACCACGCTTCACCCAACCCTTGGTACCGTCCGGCGCCTTAACCAGCGCATAGGGCCCTGAAATCTCGTCGATGATGAGCAAGTCGCCAGACTGCAACAGCTTGATCACCTCGCTGCGCGAATCAGCTCTTTGATACAACGACAGGCGCAACTGATCGGTAACATATTGTCGGTCTTTATCCTGATCACTGCTGCCCTGAGCAAATACCAGCACGCAGTTCATTAACAGGGTTATACCCAGGAAAGCTTTTTTCATCATCAATTACTTATTCCACTGTGATTCAACAATGCTTCAATTTCCGGTTCTCGTCCTCGAAAGCAGCGAAAAGATTCCATTGCAGGCCTCGAGCCGCCCTTTTCAAGAACACATTGCAGAAATCTTTGCCCGGTTTCTGGATTGAATATCCCTTCTTCTTCAAATGCTGCGAATGCGTCGGCGGATAAGACCTCCGCCCACTTGTAGCTATAATAACCCGCAGCATACCCACCTGCAAAAATATGTGAAAAACTATTCTGAAAACGGTTAATCGGTGGCGTCTTCAAAACTGATACCTCTGCTCTGACCTGGTCCAGAATCGTCTGTATCTGGCTGGCTGAACTGACCTCCTGTTGCTGGTGAAGTCGAATATCGAACAGAGAAAACTCGATCTGACGCAGCATTTGCATGGCACCCTGGAAGTTCTTCGCGGCAACCATCCGCTGGTACAACTCATCAGGCAGGGCCGCACCGGTCTGGTAATGGCGTGCAAACAGGTCCAGTGCTTCGCGTTGCCAGCAAAAATTTTCCATAAACTGGCTGGGTAGTTCCACCGCGTCCCATTCGACCCCATTAATGCCGGCGACTTCGGGTACATCGATACGGGTCAGCATGTGATGCAGACCATGGCCGAATTCATGAAACAGCGTAATCACTTCATCGTGCGTGAATAGCGCGGCTTCATCACCTATCGGTGGCGTCAGGTTACAGGTCAGATAGGCCACCGGTAACTGGGTCTTGCCATCAATCCGGTAACGGTTGACACACTCGTCCATCCAGGCACCACCGCGCTTGTTTTCGCGTGCGTACAGGTCGAGAAAAAATTGACCGATAGCTTCGCCCTGCTCATTTTCAATCTGGTAGAAACCGACCATTTCATCCCAGGTATCGATACCGGTTTCGATTCGTGATATGTGTATCTTGTAAAGCCTGGCTACAATATCAAACAATCCCTGAATCACAGGTTTGTCAGAGAAATAGGGTTTCAGGTCCTGATCGGATATCTGGTAACGGTGCTGTTTCAGTTTTTCGCTGTAATAGGCATAGTCCCAGGCTTGCAGTTCACCTTCAAATCCTAGCGATTCGGCAAACACCTGGCGCTCCTGATCCTCTTCGATTGCTGCCAGTCGCGAGCGTTTGGCTAGGTCGCCGAGGAACTCGGTAACCTGTTCGACGCTCGTTGCCATTTTGGTTTCGAGTGAATACTCCGCGTAGCTATCGAATCCGAGGGTTTTGGCCTTTTCTTGTCTTTTAGCGACAATATCGACCATGATTTGCGCATTATCCCAGCTTTTATCGGTAATTCCCTGGTCGGATGCGCGTGTCACGTAGGCTTGATAAATGTTTTTGCGCAATTCCCGCTTTTTCGCGTAGGTGATAACCGCGAGATAGCAGGGCATATCCAGCGTAACCCTATAACCGGGTAAGCCCTTTTGTTCCGCTAATTGTCTCAGCAGGGAGATTGCATATTCTGGTAATCCCTGTAAATCTGCATCATCCTCGGTGTGGAATTGCCAGGCCTGAGTCGAATCGAGTAAATTGTTTTCGAAACGTGATTGCAATTCGGACAACTCCTTTTGCAACCGCTGGTATCGCTTGCGATCGTCACCCTCGAGCTCTACCCCACCCAGACGAAAATGCAACAACGAATCGCTTATCGCTTTTTGTTGCGCCTGGCTAAATTCGACAAATGACGGCGAACCGGCTATCTCCAGATAAGCCTGATAGAGCGCACGGTTCTGGCTCAGTTCGGTCCCGTATTCACTTAGTAATGGCAGGCAGCTATTGTAAGCGTCCCGCAAGCCAGGGCTACTTTTTACCGAATTCAAGTGCCGCACAGGTGACCATACCTTGTCGAGTCGATCATTCATCAAAGCAAGCGGTTTAATCAGATTGTCCCAACCGGGAGGTTGCTGGGCGGTCAATCTGGATACCGATTTACGGTTTTGATCGATGAGCTGTTCGATTGCCGGTTGAATCAATTCCGGCTCAATCTTGCTAAAGGCCGGTAAAGTGCCTGACTCAAGTAATGGATTGGTCAAAATTGAGGCCTTCTGCTTGGGGAAAATCCGCTAGTCTACTCATCTGGCGTGCACTTTCAAACCGGAAATGGTGACCGGGTCGAAAACATCACCACCAGGGCACTAAATATCAAAAAGGCACCGACAACCGACGAATAGGCCTTCCACTTTTTGCTCGTAAGCAGATCTTCTTCGGCGACCGCGGACAGGATATAGGGTTGATGTTTATCTTTGGGTTTTGACATGATGTGGTGCTCTCTGGTTTCCCGGTTTATTCTGGCAAGAACCTGTTTACGAGCAACCGACCGAATCACTTTCCATTCATCCTTCTGAATTTTACCGTTCTGATCCAGATCATACTCTCGCAAATACCGTTCCGGTTGAAGTTTCCATTGTTTAATTTGGTCTTCAACCTGCTTCGAAATTGATTCTTCTGATAAATTATTGCGTATGGTGCTAAACCAGCCGAGAGCATATAGTTGACTCGCGGGTGAAATCAAACGCTCACGGAACCGATATTTTGCCACGCCTAGATGTAACCAGGGCGCGGTCACCGGAATCTTCGAACGTGATTCGGTGCTATTTCCATACCAGGTCCTCTCCGATTCGGGAACGATCCGCGCCTCATCAGGATCAACGACACAAAATCCGCTATCGTCGACGAGCTGAAACAGGTGACCACTACGGTCATCAGATATATTAGTCCAGGTGCTACGTTTACCGCTATGGCTTCGTTCATCAATAGTGCTGTGAAACCAGACACAGCGGCTATTACTAAACGGTGAATATATGGCATCGTTAGGCATCCATTCCGCCAATCCCTTCAGCTCGACGTGACCCTGAGCCGCTGATCCTATCTTTGACGTAGCGGTCCCATCCATGAAACGAAAGCGCTTAAAGGTACCGTGAGCATAAAAACACAGGTAAATAAGTAGTAAAACCAATACTGCCGATAACACCAGGAAATCCGTTTCGGGCAATTCCAGGATTTCGGACTCGAGCCAGGAAAACACAATCAAGCCCTGGGGCGTTGAATTAACTGTTGAACAACTGTTTTACACTGACATCGGCGATTTCACCGGCATCAAATTCAAGCAGGTCCCGTGCACCGAAACCTAGTAGCCTCGCTACAATCAGGTCCGGGAAGGTTTCGATGCCGATATTGTTGATATTCACTGACTCGTTATAAAATTCTCGGCGATCGGCAATATTGCTTTCCAGTGTGCTGATTCGGTTTTGCAGGTGCTGGAAGTTTTCATTGGCGCGTAGTTCAGGATAATCCTCGGCCAACGCGAATAGCTGACCCAAACCCATACGCAATGCCCCTTCGGCCAATCCCAGTCCGGATATATCCTGATCTTGTCGTGCCTGGGAAACCCGTGAACGCGCTTGCATTACCTTCTCCAGCGTATCCTGCTCGAATTTCATGTACTGCTTACAGGTTTCGACCAGTTTTGGAATTTCGTCATGCCGCTGTTTGAGCAAAACATCGATATTAGACCAGGCTTTGGACACGTTGTGCTTGATACGCACCAGATGATTGTAGATACCGATCAGGTAAAGCGCCAATACCACCAAGGCCGCCCAGAAGATGATGCTGGCAATATCCATCTTAATGCTCCTTTATTATTAAACCACTCCCTATATATAGATATTAATTTAATAAAATCAAGAGCTTGCTACACATCGAGGTTGCTAACATTGAGTGCGTTGGTTTCAATAAAATCCCGTCGAGGTTCTACCTGGTCACCCATTAAAGTGGTGAAAACCTCGTCTGCTGCAATCACATCTTCAATCCGCACTTGAAGCAGGCGCCGATTCTCGGGGTCCATCGTGGTTTCCCAGAGCTGGTCAGGATTCATTTCACCCAACCCCTTGTAGCGCTGGATGTTCAAACCCTTGCGTGCCTCACGCATCAACCAGTTATAGACGTCGCTGAATTTCTTCACGTCCTGGCGGCGCTCGCCCCTGTTGACAAACGATTCCTCGGTAAAAATGTCCCCGGCCTGTTCTACGAATTTAGCGATAGTCTGGTAGTCGGCACTATTGAAGAAGTCACTAGTGAGTTCACTCGAGGAGACGATTCCATGTAGCCTCTTGTCCAGAAGCAGACCGAATTGGTTGCTGTCCTCGTCGCCTCTGACTGACACGGTGTAGGATATAGACGTCTCGCTCTTAACATTGAGACGATCTTCGAGAACTTTTCCCCATTCGCCGATAGCCTTTTCGTCGAGCAGAATCGATTCCGTTACTATTGGCATATCGACCAGCTTTTCGAGTGTTTCTGCCGGAATATGCTGCGCTAAACGCTCATAAATCGCCATTATTGTTATATATTGACGCGACAGGTTTTCCAGCGCCAGATCGGAAATCGAGGGAGTATCGTTAGAAAGATGCAAACTGGCACCCTCTATCGCTAGCTGCAGCAAATAACCGTTTAGCTCCTTATCATCTTTGACATAACGTTCTTGCTTACCTTTTTTTACTTTATATAGCGGTGGTTGCGCGATATAAACATGTCCACGTTCAACCAGTTCGCGCATTTGTCGGTAAAAGAATGTCAGTAACAGCGTGCGAATATGAGATCCATCGACATCTGCATCGGTCATTATAATGATATGGTGATAGCGCAATTTATTGATATCAAACTCTTCTCGTCCGATACCACAGCCTAATGCGGTAATCAGGGTACCAACTTCGGCTGATTGCAGCATTTTGTCAAACCGAGCCTTTTCGACATTCAGTATCTTGCCTTTGAGTGGCAAAATGGCCTGCGTTTTACGATTACGTCCCTGTTTTGCCGATCCTCCCGCCGAATCCCCTTCCACCAGGTATATTTCAGACAGGGATGGATCCTTCTCCTGACAATCGGCGAGCTTGCCCGGTAGCCCCGCAATATCAAGGGCTCCTTTGCGGCGAGTCATTTCGCGTGCTTTACGCGCGGCTTCGCGAGCTCTGGCCGCATCGAGTATCTTGCTGGTAACTGCTCTCGCATCGGCGGGATGCTCCTCGAGGTAATCTTTTAAATACTCGCTTACGACCGACTCGACTATTCCTTTTATCTCAGATGAAACCAGTTTGTCCTTGGTTTGCGAAGAAAACTTAGGATCCGGAATTTTTACGGACAAAACCGCTGTTAAACCTTCTCGCGTATCATCGCCACCGGTATTGATTTTCTCCTTTTTAATCTGGCTGTTCTCGATGTATTGATTCAATGTTCGCGTCAAAGCAGACCTAAACCCTGACAAATGTGTTCCACCGTCTCGCTGTGGGATATTATTGGTATAACAGAAGATGTTTTCCTGGTAGGAATCATTCCACTGCATCGATAATTCGACGGCTACTCCATCCAGTTCCATTTTCATGTTGATAACTTTTTCATGAATCGGCACCTTGTTTTTGTTCAAATGCTCAACAAAAGCCCTGATTCCGCCTTCATACTCGAATATGTCTTCCTTGTTGCTCCGCTCGTCTAGCAAATGAATCCTGACGCCTGAATTTAGAAATGATAGCTCTCGCAGTCTTTTAGCCAGTATTTCGTAATGAAACTCGATATCACTAAATATCTTTGTACTGGGCAGAAATCGCAATTCCGTGCCGGTTTGATCGGTATCCTTGATTTCTTTCAGGTCGCCCTGGGGTTCGCCCAGTTTATATTCCTGGGAGTACAGTTTGCCCTGACGTTTTACTCGCAAAGATAGCGTCTCAGACAGAGCATTCACAACCGATATACCAACGCCGTGCAAGCCCCCGGACACTTTGTATGAATTATCATCAAACTTACCGCCAGCATGCAGAACAGTTAGAATAACTTCTGCAGCAGAACGCCCCTCTTCCTTGTGAATATCGACCGGAATTCCGCGTCCATCATCTTTGACCGATATCGATCCATCGGTATGAATAACAACCTTGACCTCTGAACAATACCCGGCGAGCGCTTCATCGATAGAATTATCGACAGCTTCAAAAACCATATGATGCAGGCCTGTTCCGTCA
Source organism: Gammaproteobacteria bacterium (assembly GCA_024222685.1). Lineage (GTDB taxonomy): Bacteria > Pseudomonadota > Gammaproteobacteria. Next base: position 7,475 of record JAAEOZ010000725.1, read on the forward strand.
TCGGTGTCACCAATGTACATCCCTGGCCGTTTGCGAACAGCATCAAGGCCTTTTAGCACCTGGATGCTAGTGGAATCGTAATTTGACATGTGTGGATCTAGCTGAAAA
>JAAEOZ010000726.1 GCA_024222685.1 Gammaproteobacteria bacterium
CCTGCATTCGGGAAATGTCGATGATCAGGTCCGGCCGCGGTCCCTGTTCGAGCGCGATTACCAAATCGGTTCCCCCTGCAATATAGGAAATACTGCCACTGAAGCCGTCAACCAGGGCACCGATTTCCGCCAGGTTACCCGGCGTTGCCGACTGAACCAAACCCGTCACTCCGGCACGGCCCGGGCGTTTGCAGAAGCAACGGACTTCACCGCCTTGATGATATTCAGGAACCCGGTGCAGCGACAGATGTTTCCCGCCAGTGCACGACGAATTTCAGTGTCTTCCGGGGCTGGATTTCGGCGTAATAATCCTTCGCTTGCGATAACCATACCCGGTATGCAATAACCGCACTGGATCGCTCCATGATCAATAAATGCCTGCTGCAACGCAGAGAGTGTACCATCCGCATTTTCCAGCCCCTCTATCGTGGTAATCCGCATTCCCTCTACCTGAAACGCCAATACGAGACAGGAATTGACCGGCTGGTCGTCGATCAAAACGGTACAGGCCCCACATTCCCCTTCGCCACAGCCTGTCTTAAGCCCGGTCAATCCAAGCCTGTTGCGCAGATATTGCGCGAGTGTTTCTGTCGTCGGGGCAGCATGCTGGTACTCCACTCCGTTAACCTGGAACGTTATCGATGGCGAAACTCCTGGAACCGGCAACTCCAGCCGCCCGGAGGTTACCTGGGCGTCATGTTGTTCCATTTTGCTCATGTAACAGATCCTCGGTTTACAAATAAAAAGCAAAACAACATTAGCATAAGAGAATCCTTTCAAATAACTAGTTTTTCTAGCATTATGAAAAGAATATATTGTCTAAACAGGATTACTCATGCCCGATATGCCTTCTCTGAAAGGACTGCGAGCGTTTGAGGCAGCCGCGCGCAGCGGAAGTTTTGCTGCTGCGGCGATTGAACTCTCAGTCTCACCGGCCGCAATCGGTCAACTCATTCGTTCACTGGAAGATCAGGTGGGGCGCAAGTTATTTCACCGGGTTAATCGGGGAATCATCCCGACCGAGGCAGGCCTGGAAGTGCTGCCTCGCCTGAGCGCGGCGTTTGATGAATTGAAAGGTATATCGCGCCAGATTTCAGGCGCCAGCTCGCATGCACGGCTGACGATTTCGGCCCCCAATTCAGTTGTCGCTGGTTGGCTGTCGCAGCGGATCGGTGAATTCGTGGCAAGCCACGGCCCAATCGATATATCCCTGCGTAGCGATAACGACCCTGTCGATTTCGAGCGGGATATGATCGACATCAGAATGTCATACGGCCGATTTCACTACCGCACCCACGATACCCACGAGATGGTTACCGACGCCATATTCCCCGTTTGCGCACCTTCGTTCATGGATCGAAACGGTCCGTTCACAACGGTTGAAAACCTGCTGGATACATCTTTGATCCATACCGACTGGGGCCCGGCCTCGGCATCCTTCCCCACTTGGCGGAACTGGTTCGAAGCCGCATCAGTTTCACCGGAACGCCAAACCGGCCAAGACCTGGTTGCAGATTCCTCCATCGCTGCAATCAATCTGGCAATCAGCGGCCTGGGTGTAACCCTGTGCCAGGGCCTGCTGGCTGCTCAGCTTATCGCCGACGGTTCGCTGGTTCACGCTTACAACCTGGCGCTGCTTCAAAGCCAGCCTTACTGCCTGACGATACCACGACAAAGCGTGAACCGGCCCATTGTCTCGATGTTCAGGGATTGGCTGCTGCTGAGCTGCAAAACGACCGTCGGATCACCAAACCTGTATACCCATAGGGTGAGGTGTGATTTGACCCATAAACTAACAGGCGATCTGAACCATTAATTGACAGTCAGACCATCAAATAGACCCCAAAAGACTGAAGTTTGGCCACCTGGTATCAACACCTGAATTATAAAATGGCAGTAGCCTTCAAAGTCCGGTCCATCAATTGATAGCGCCAGGTAATTGATTCTGCTGGAGATTCAAGAAAGGCGGAGTTGTTCCTGACATTTGATTAAATAGAATTGTCGGGGTTTTTTATTCCGCTATAGTTTGCCGAAACTTGCCTATTAATTTCTGAGAGCGAATGGCTGCAACCTGGAAGCAGGCATTCAGAATTAGCCCGTCAATCTCCGGAAAGTGCCCAGAGCTGCCATTTAACGTCTTGCCAGGTTGCAGTACTGAGTAATGTTTTGACGTCCGGTGGAGGGTCATAAGCCCAGGGCCGTATTTAGGCAATTTACTATGGCATCATGCTAAAACAAAATATGAAACTCCCATCATAATAATTCCAGGAGTTGCAATTAACACCCCTCTTGCAAATCCTGCCATCACATCTCCGCCTGATTCCTGACCTTTTGGGTTTTTTCTTAGCTGAGTCGTTATCGCCATGGACGCGCCCCTGTAAGGATTGTTTGGGGAAAGCATAGTCCCGCCTACAATGAATATTAAAGCTCCCACCCAAGACATATATTCAAATATTTTCGGAGAGGAAAAATCGTCGTAGTAATAGCAAATAGTCAGCACTAACAATAGGCCAGCCCCTAAGCTGGTGAAAAAAAGTCGTATTGAATACAACACTTTATTTATTGTCATAGCATGAACTTACACAGACTCTATGTAATCTGAATTACGAGAAAATTGTATAGCTCAGTATACATGAGTAGCTCAATAGCACCGAAGCCGATTAAAACAACTGTCGTTATCCGAGAGTCCGCTTAGCAGCGTTTCCAGAAATTTCTGCTCGGTGCCGGAACTTGCCTTACCATCCTTGATTAGGAACGGCAGCTATCGAGGATATCGTTGGCCGACTAAACCGTAAACCGGGACAGATCTATTTAATTGCAGAGGAGAATTTTACTCGAGATTAGTTCAGTCGAAAAACAACTAAATCTGACATGGTAATCCCCCCATTAATAGCCGTGCTTTTAAGTAGAATCCTTAAGCAGCAAGCCCCAGCCTCTGTTTCGGGGTAATACCACCGAGTGCCATATTCGGTCTTTCGTTGTTGTATGTCCAGAGCCATCGGGTTGCATAGTCTTGAACCGATGAGATTGAATCGAAAATATATTGATTCAACCAGTCGTACCGGACGGTTCGGTTATATCGCTCGACGTATGCATTCTGTTGTGGATTGCCCGGCTGAATATACTGCAACCTGATGCCCTTTTTCCTGGCCCAGGATTTGAGTGCCTCGCTGATGTACTCAGGTCCGTTGTCACACCGAATCGAGTTTGGCTTCCCACGCCATTCGATGATGCGATCCAGACTGCGTATCACTCGCTCAGCTGGCAGAGAAAAATCGACCTCAATTCCCAGGCCCTCACGATTGAAATCATCGATCACATTGAACAAACGGAAACTGCGCCCGTCACTGAGGCCGTCATGCATAAAGTCCATCGACCAGGAATCATTAATGGCCTCAGGGACGACCAGTGGCTCGGGTTTCTCTCGTACAATTCGTTTCTTCGGTTTAATCCTTAAATTCAGCTCAAGCTCCCGGTAAATGCGGTAAACCCGCTTGTGGTTCCATGGATAATCCTTGACGTTGCGCAGAAACAGAAAGCACAACCCGAACCCCCAGTTCTTCTGGTTGTGGGTCAGTCGGATCAGCCAGTCGGCGATCAGCTCATTTTCCTCGGAGAGCTTTGCCTGGTAGCGATAGCAAGTCTCGCTGATTGAGAACGTTTCACAGGCCAATCGAATACTCATACCGAACTGTTCCCTGGCGTTTTGAACCATCTTCTTCCGCTGAGATGGTTTTACCACTTTTTTGTGATGGCCTCGTTGAGCACCTCGGCTTTCAGGCGTTCTTCGGCGTACATCTTTTTAAGCCGTCGGTTTTCGTCTTCCAGTTCCTTTAATCGGGCCATCATCGAGACATCCATGCCACCGAACTTGGAGCGCCACTTGTAGAATGTGGCGTCACTCATGCCGTGTTCCCGGCACAGCTCGGCAACGGGTGTACCGGCCTCAGCTTGTTTCAAAATACTGATGATCTGACTATCGGAATAACGTGATTTTTTCATTGAGAATCTCCTCAAATAAGTTTAAAGAAGATCCTACTTTTGAACACCTCTATTTTTCGGGGGGATTACCATAGGTTTGGTCATTAATCCGTCAAAGTGAAGATACAACGTGGGCTTTAGCCAGAAATTCTAACTATTTGATATTATTAAAAAAACTTCCAATAATCCTGAGAGGGCTGGTGATTTTCCAGCTGAGGGAGCCCTTTAAA
>JAAEOZ010000727.1 GCA_024222685.1 Gammaproteobacteria bacterium
GCCACCAAGATCGTAAACCGCTATTTTTCGATCACCGGTAGCTTTGTCCATGCCATAGGCAAGAGCAGCAGCGGTCGGCTCGTTGATGATACGTTTCACTTCCAGACCGGCAATCTTACCGGCATCTTTAGTGGCCTGGCGCTGCGAGTCGTTGAAATAAGCCGGTACGGTTATAACCGCCTCGGTTACTTCTTCACCGAGATAATCTTCTGCAGTCTTCTTCATTTTCTGCAGAACTCGGGCTGAAATTTCCGGTGGCGCCATTTTTTTACCTTTAGCTTCCACCCAGGCATCGCTATTGTCGGCTTTAATAATTTTGTAGGGCACCAGATCGATGTCTTTCTGTACCGCGTCTTCGTCAAATTTTCGACCTATCAGTCTTTTTACCGCATACAGCGTATCTGCGGGATTAGTGACCGACTGACGTTTTGCGGGTTGACCTACGAGAACTTCGTCGTCACCGCCAAAGGCAACTATGGAAGGCGTCGTTCTGTCACCTTCCGCATTTTCGATGACTTTGGGTTTATCATTTTCCATCACTGCAACGCAGGAGTTGGTAGTGCCCAGGTCAATTCCAATAATTCTTCCCATTTTAAGTGCTCCAGATATTCTAAAAAATTAAACTTGTAACCGATGTAGGGATTAAACCCCTGGTTTCAAGCCAACCGTAACAAATTAAAGGTTATTACCTGTACAAAGCTATTTCGCGACTACTACCATGGCCGGTCTAACCAGTCGATCATTTAGCGAAAAGCCTTTCTGCATGACGTTTATGACTGAATTTGATTCAGCAGCGTCATCTTCAATCATACTAATAGCCTGGTGTTGTTCAGGATCAAACTTTTCACCGAGTGGATCGATCTGATGTAAGCCCTGTTTTTCCAGAACCTGAATAAACATGTTCAGTGTTAACTCTGAACCCTGGCGGATACTATCCAGTGTGGCATTTTCGGCGACAGCGGCATTAAGGCCCATTTCCATACTATCAATAACGGGTAATAGTGCTTCAACAAAGTTCTTTAAAGCATATTTATGGGCATTTTCGACATTACGTTCAGCGCGTTTCCGGTCATTTTCCATTTCTGCGCGTAGACGCATGATCTGTTCCCAGTAATCCTTTACTGTTGCCTGTGCCTGCTCGAGTTCTTCCTCTGGCGTCTGATCGCTTTTCGTTACATCGCTTATGTCATCGGTCGAAACCGCTTCAGGGACAGGTGACTCCTCAGTAGGTTCAGCAGATTCCACAGTCATTGATTCGTATTTATCTTCTGTTTCTTCAGCCTGGGTCGTTTTAGACGACATTAGGTTAACTCCAATGAATCCGGGGTGAAATCAACTGGTGATTTCACAATTTTCAGTTTAAAAAATTATTGCAGAACGAGTGGTCGCGACCACCCGAAATCTGTGCGCTACAATGTAAGGATTATTTTTGACTATTCAAGGCAGAACTTAATAATTTTGCAGTGACATCGACGACAGGAATGATCTGTTCATATGCGATGCGCGTTGGACCGATAACACCGAGTACGCCGACTATCTCTCCATTTATCTGATATGGAGCACTGACCAGACTACAGTCGCTTAATACAGAATAACCGGATTCACTACCTATAAAAATTTCCACACCTTCTGCAGAAGTGCAGTTATCGAGCAATCGGAGTAAATCTTTCTTTTCATTAAACACATTAAATAAATCACGTAACTTATTGATATCAGAGAGTTCTGCATATTCGAGTAAATTACTTTCACCACTTGTGAGCAGCTCATCACTGCTGACATCATTACAGACCTCTTCCATTGCGCCAAGAACAATTTCCATGATTGAGTTAACATCAGTTTTTAAATCACCTAATTCCTGTAGAAGCTTTTCACGGGCAATCTGAAAATTTTTACCAATCAGATATCGGCTTAACGTGTCACTGGCCTGCCTGAGTTCTTTTTCGCTGTATTCGCGATCAGCATGGATAACTTTGTTATGAACCTCATCCTTGTTTATAACCAGGATAACAAGTATGCGTTGTTCACTGAGTGGCATGAATTCAATGTGTCTTACTTCGGCGGGTGTGGCATGAGTAAGACTTACGACACCGGTAAGCTGAGTGATATTAGAAAGAATATCGGACGCACTTCTAATAAGCCCGGATGTTGTCTGATAGGCATTAAACTTATCGGATATGGTCTTACGCGCCCTGTGTCCGAGATCATTAACTTCCAGCAGGCTATCGATAAAAAAGCGATACCCGGCCTGGGTTGGTATGCGACCAGCAGAAGTATGAGGAGAGTCGACCAGGCCGAGATGCTCCAGTTTAGTCATAATATTTCGAATTGTCGCAGAACTGACATCAAGACCCGATAACTGGGCCAGATTCTTGGAGCCAACCGGCTGAGCATCGTGAGTATACTGTTTGATCAACTGCTTTAGCAGAATCTGAGCTCGTTGATCAAGTTCGTATGTTTCACTCATTGTGTCTGTTATATTACGGCTGGTCTCAAAAGTATCGACAAATTGTAGCGCTTACTGATAAATTTTGTCAGAGTAAATCTGAGCGCTATTTTTGATCCTTTGATAGAGGAATATACATGATTTTAATTCTGGTATAGCGGACATATGCAGGAAAAGTTTAAAACAATTGGTCTTGTCGTTAGAAACGACGTGCAATCGCATATCGAGACGATTAAACAGGTCGTTTCGATTCTTAATAATCGCGTTGACGTCATTATTCATTATCTCGATGGTGGTGCGGTGGATGGTTTAATGCCAGGAGTGCCTGTAGAAAATCTGGTTAAGGGTGCAGATCTGGTTATTTCCTTAGGCGGAGATGGCACGCTGTTATCGACCGCTAGTGCGCTTGTAGATTCGAATAAGCCTTTGTTGGGGGTTAATCTGGGTAGGCTCGGATTCCTTGCTGATGTATCCATACTGGATTTTGAACAGCATCTTGTCGGCATTCTCGAAGGCAGGTTTTCTGTTGAAAAACGGTTCTTTATTGAGGGAACTTTCATGAAACATGGAAAAGTGGTCAGCACTAATATCGCATTTAACGATATTATTGTTCATGCCCACCAGGCCTTGAGCATGATTGAGTATGAGGTGTTCAGCAATGGAGACCTGATTCACCAGCAACGTGCCGATGGAATCATTGTTACTACACCCACTGGTTCCACAGCTTACGCATTATCTGGTGGTGGTCCGATCATGCATCCATCTCTGGAAACGCTCGCGATTGTGCCAATATGCCCGCATACATTGAGTAATAGGCCGATTGTATTACCTGCCGATCAGATCATTGAAATTAGCCTGAGTAAAAGCACTACACTCGGCAAGGTAAACTATGACGGACAGTCAACACAGGTTATGGACAATGATCATCGGATTAAAATTCAACGCTATCCCCAGCCTTTAACACTTCTGCACCCTCAGGATTATGATTACTTTCAGATACTGCGCGCAAAATTACACTGGAGTACCAACCACTGATGCTGGAATCGATACAAATTAATAATTTTGCCATCATCGAAGCATTGCAACTCGAATTTGGTCGCGGTATGACAGCTTTAACAGGGGAAACCGGTGCAGGAAAGTCTATTCTACTCGATGCGATTAAACTCATTTCAGGTGATCGAGCCGATAGCGACAGTATAAAAAGCGGGGAAGAAAAAGCCGATATTAGCGTTTGTTTTGACATTCAAGACGGCCCTCAGGATTCAATTGACTGGTTAAATCAAAATTCTCTGGATAGCGACGGTGAGTGCATCATTAGACGTGTGTTATACGCCAATGGTCGTAGTAAGGCATTTATTAATGGCTTAAGTGTACCGCTTTCGCAATTACGAGAGCTGACGCAAATGCTGGTCGATATTCACGGACAGCATGAGCACCAGTCATTACAACAGTCAAAAATTCAATTGCAGTTACTCGATAGCTATCTGGGTGAAGCTTCACTGCTAAAAGAAGTTCGGAGTAAATATGAACACTGGCATTTGCTGCAAACCCGGTTAGCTGATTTAAAATCCGGATCCCATGATCGTGAACAGCGGATTGATTTACTGCAGCTATATTGTCAGGAACTCAATGAATTAAATCTCTCAGATAATGAGATTGAAGTTTTACAGACTGACTATCAGCGCCTGTCGCACGCAGGACAGTTGCTGGAAAGTGTCGGTATGGTGCTGGCTATGACCTATGACAACGATGAGAGCACGATCCAGAGTCAGTTAAGTTATTGCCAGCAGATACTGGCCGAACAACTGGAATATGATCCAAAGCTTGGCAGTAGCCATGAACTTCTTAACAGTGCGTTGATTCAGATTCAGGAAGCAAGCAGTGAGCTTCGTGATTATCATGGGTCCATCGATATCGATGCCGAGCATCTTGATTACCTCAATCAACGAATTGCTCATATACAGGAGCTGGCGCGTAAGCATCGCGTTAATGCAGAAGCTTTACCTGGGTTGAGAGATAGTTTAAATCAGGAGCTGGAAGAGCTGCTAACAAGTGAAGAAGATATCGACAGTCTTAAAGCAGCCAGGCAAGGTGCTGCCGAAGAGTATCTGTTTAATGCTCGTGAACTGTCTGTGAAACGCCGCCAGACTGCCGAGTCGCTCTCCGTCCAGATTACCGAGGTCATGCAGCAACTGGGTATGCAGGGCGGGCGTTTCTGTATTCAGCTAGAGGATATTCCCGAAGATACTGGATTCCGTCGTGATGGCATTGATCAGGTCATTTATCTGGTGAGTGCCAATCCAGGGCAGCCGCTGAAGCCATTGAACCGGGTTGCATCGGGCGGAGAACTTTCCAGAATCAGTCTTGCTATCCAGGTAATTCTAAGCGAATCTTCCTTGATCCCCACATTAATTTTTGATGAAGTCGACGCAGGCATTGGTGGAGGAATAGCCGAAATTGTCGGTAGTAAACTGCGCCAGCTTGGTAATAATCGACAGATATTTTGTGTCACCCACCTGCCACAGGTGGCATCGCAGGCGCATCGACATTACCGTGTAGAAAAGGATAAGAGGGAAGACAACACTTCGACGCATGTTGTCGCGCTAACTGAAAAAGAAAGGCTGGAAGAAGTCGCACGTATGCTCGGTGGCGTAACAATCACCGAGCAGGCACTGGCGCATGCCGGTGAAATGATCGCGTCGAGTAATCAAATTAATAACTAAGCTTCGTTATTGATCTTTAAGTTATTTGTCGATTTTATCGAAACGACCATATAAGACCATGGTGTGTTCGGTAATGGTAAATCCGTATTTTCTGGCGATCTCCTTCTGCCTGTGTTCAATTTTCTCGTCATAGAACTCTACAACATTACCTGATTCAATATCTACCAGATGATCATGATGAGTTCCATCGCTAAGTTCAAAGACTGCATGTCCACCGTCGAAGTGATGACGTTCCACTAATCCTGCGGCTTCAAATTGAGTAAGCACCCGATATACTGTTGCCAGTGCGATTTCTTCACCGGAATCGAGTAGCATTTTGAAAATATCCTCTGCTTTCAGATGCCTGTCATCTGAGCTTTCCAGTAGCTCAAGAATCTTCATGCGCGGTAAAGTTACCTTTAGACCGGCATTTTTTATATCGGAATTTTCCACTAATTCTTACTCCTGACAATTGCAGCTTTTAAGCAGGGACAGTATTATCCACCGGAACTCAATTTATCTGTCGCTCATGAAATCACGTCTTATTATTATCTTCGCCCTGCTGGGAATGATTGTATCATTTACAGGTTGTCTATACCGAGTGGATATTCACCAGGGCAACCGAATAGATAACAAGGTTATAGAACAGTTAGAGCTGGGTATGACCAGACGTCAGGTCGAGTTTTTACTGGGTGAACCTTCGGTTGTTGACCTCTATCGCCCGGATGTCTGGCATTATGTTATGTACTATAAATCTGGCGAAGATGATAGTGAACAAAAACGGGTACTAAGACTGAAATTCGACAATGATCTCCTTTCGGAAATTAATGGAGATCGAAATCTGGTTCTGGATTCCTGAATTCATTCTTCAATTTTACCGCCACCCTTACCGGTTTTTAAACCCTGTGCGGCGCGCTGACGCCTTACTTCTTTAGGGTCGGCAATCAAGGGCCGATAAATTTCAATTCGATCGCCTTCGGTAAGTTCATAATTCGGTGCTATTGCCTTACCAAAAACGCCGAGATCACAGCTTTCTGGATCAATTTCCGGGAAAAACCGAATAATGTCAGATTGCTTAACTGCGTCGCGTGGGGAGGTACCCTGCTCAATATGGCATACGATGATCTTCTGATTTTCCGGAGTAGCGTAAGCTATCTCAATCATTGTTTCTTTAGTCATTCAATTTAACTCATAGGCTCGGTAACAGAAACTGTCGACCATAGTATTGGCGATTTTTGAAAATATCGGCGTTAATACAGAAGTGGCGACACCACTGGAAAATTCAAATGTTAAATCAAGCTCAATTTTAGTTGCATCTTCATCAAGCCTGTGAAAATACCAGGACCCACGTAATGCCCGGAATGGGCCATTTACCAGATTTAACTCAATTCGTTCATTTTTATAAAGCCTGTTGTGTGTAGTAAACCAGTGATTGAGCAGGCCTTTTTTCATCAATATCGAGGCTTCCATGCTCTTTTCATTACTATTTATAATTTTAGTGCCACCACACCAGGGAAGAAACCGGGGATAAGCTTCAACATCATTGACAATATCGTACATAACCTCGGCAGAAAAAGGCATGATTGCACTGCGCTGGATTGTTGGCACCGTTTAAAATATTCCTACCGACTTTAATAATACTACCAGTATTAGCACCGGAGTGATGTATCTGATCAGGTAATTCCAGGCTTCATACCAGTGTCGTCCGGGTAGAGCGAGCTCCTTGAAGCTGACTTCTCTGGGAATAATCCAGGCTACGAATAAACATAAAAATAAGGCAACAACAGGTTGTATCAGGTAACTGGAAAAGAATATCAGCACATCGTGGAAGCCTGCATTATTAACCAGGCGTACTGCTTCGTCCCCAAATATTAGTGCGATAGTAAATCCGTTGTCATGCCAGACACTGTATGAGAAAACAGTTCCCATTCCAAATAACCAGACAATTGCGACTATAACAGCGGTCGCTTTAAGGCGACTGTAGTTAAACTGTCGTTGCAGATAACCAACTGGGCTCTCCATTAAAGCGACTGAAGTGGTTAATGCCGCAATAACCAGTAGAAAAAAAAACAATGAACCAAATAACTGCCCGAATTCAAACTGACTGAAAACCACAGGTAAAAGTTTGAAGGCAAATTGGCTTTCAAGGTCGGTAACTGTACCTGAGGAAAATATCAGTGCGTTGATTACCAATCCAATAAATATACTGAATAGTAGATCAATAGTGATAATTAATCCTGCAGAATATCCAAGTGAAATACTCGAAGGTATATAACGACCAATTGCCATCATCACACCCAGGCCAAGTGTCAGCGTATAAAATGCACGTTGCAATGCCAGCAATGGCGTATCCGAGCTAACCACACCAAAATCGGTATATA
>JAAEOZ010000728.1 GCA_024222685.1 Gammaproteobacteria bacterium
ACCACTTTGATTTGTAATCAAATCAGCATATCGCGTGTAATAAGAAGGTTGACTATTTACAGGTACATTCACCTGATTATCGACCAATAAATAATGCACTCCATTTCGGATTTGTGCATGTGGAATATTGTCAAACCGTAGTGGTTTAGCAGGCACCACCCAGGATGGAATCTCGGCTACAGTATAGTTTTCAGTCGTATAGGTTTGCGATGCATAGGATTGCGAGAATAAAAACAACGTAAAAAAACAACATATAAGACGCATGATCTCTCTGTTCCTTCAGACTGAAAAGCGACAATCCTAATGGAAATGACTTTTATTTTCATAGAAAGTTAAGAACAAAGCCCTGAGCTTGCGAATATGAACAAAGGTATTAGAAATACACCAAACTCGCACTTTCACTATTTTGAGGTCGGGGCTATTTCTTAAAGCCTGTTTTGTTGAAAATAGTCAAATAAATAGTCGCTTAGCAATTTGACTCTGCGTGACACCAGTTTACCGGGTGGATAAACGGCATACATGCCTGCCGCTGGAACAACCCAATCCGACAATACCGGAACCAGCTCACCGCTATCGATGAATCTTTGCAAAAAGAATAAAGGCCCGGAGGTAAACCCCAGGCCGTGGCTGGCCATAGTTGCGAGAAACTCGCCGTTATTTGCCCTGATTCGAGATTTAATTTTCGGTGACACATGTTCACCATTACGTTCAAAAAACCACTGCCGGCCCGGTAAAACATTGCTATAAATCATCACTTCCTGACCCGCCAGGCTTGAGGGATGAGACGGATGCCCATTTTCCCTGAGATATTCAGGGCTGGCACAAACAGCGAATTCAACTTCGGTTAATTTTCTAGCAATCAAATTCGAGTCCTGTAGCTGGCCGACACGAATCGCCAGATCAAAACCGCCTTCAACCAGATCAACCTGTCTATCATTCAAGTCGAAAATTATGTTAAGCCCGCTATGTGTAGACATAAAATCAGCGACAGGTTGTGACAGATGACCAATACCAAGAGCCAGTGGAGCAGTAACTTTTATTCGTCCTGAGAGCTGACACTGGCTATCCGATACCATTTGTTCGGCATCATCTAAATCAGATAACAAACTGACAGCGCGTTGATAGAAATGCTGCCCCGCATCAGTCAGGGACAAGCGCCGAGTTGTACGCTGCATGAGTTGCACAGCCAGGCGTTTCTCCAGATCTCTGACCCGACGACTCAATACCGACTTTGCTACGCCACTACTTTCGCTGGCGGCACTGAAGCTGTGTTTGTCTACTACAGAGACAAAAGCCTCGATTTCTTCGAACTTATTCATATTGTTCCTATTATAGCAACAGTAATTTATTTAAATTGGTATTTATCCCGCATTTAACAACAACCATAATACCCCCATCACTAATGCAGGGGCAACCACCATGACAAGCAATATTTTACGACTCGACGCCAGCGCCAATGTTTCCGGTTCCAGCAGCAGGAAGCTCGGTGATCAACTCATTGCCAAACTATCCCGCCGCAGCGAAGTAAACATTCAATACCGCGATTTGAACCAGGGTTTAAACTTCATCGACGAAACATGGGTAGGAGCATACTTTACGCCACCTGAACAACGCAGCGAAGCACAGACAAAGACGCTGGAGTTTTCCGACAAACTTATCGATGAATTACGTCGCGCGGACCACATCGTACTGACCACACCAATGTACAACTTTTCCATTCCAGCCAGCCTGAAAGCCTGGATCGATTTAATCTGCCGTGCCGGTGTCACCTTTCAATACACCGCCGATGGTCCAGTCGGCCTGCTGAGAAAAAAGCATATCGACATTATTATCACTACTGGTGGCGTACCGTTGCAAAGCCCCGTAGACTTTCTCAGTGACTATCTGAAACAGGTTTTCCGCTTTATTGGTATCGAGCAGATTAATATCATCGCGGCTGATCAAATGAACGTCGATGCCGAAGTCAGCTTCAACAAAGCGCTTGATCAAATCAACACTCGCATCGCCGCCTGAAGCTGGAGGGAAAAATGACCAATCATAGAAAAGTCGAGCAGGTGGTTACAGGCATGCCAACAACCGACGGAGCCGGCGTCGAACTGGTTCGTGTCATCGGCCAGCCGAAACTGATGGATCTTGATCCATTTCTATTGCTCGATGCTTTCCGCTCGGATAACCCCGACGATTACATCGCCGGGTTCCCACCCCATCCCCACCGCGGTTTCGAAACGGTGACCTACCTGCTAGATGGGCGTATGCGCCATAAGGATAGCGCAGGAAATGAAGGTGTTATCGAACCCGGGGGGATACAGTGGATGACAGCTGGGAAAGGCATTGTTCATTCTGAAATGCCTGAACAGGAAAACGGATTACTCGAAGGCTTTCAACTGTGGATCAATTTACCAGCGTCGCACAAAATGAGCGTACCGGCTTATCAGGAACATGGCGCTGACAAAATTCCACTGGAAGAAAGAGCGGGTAGCAAAGTTCGGGTCATCACCGGCGTTACATCATTGGGTACCAAAGGACCGGTGATACAACCTTTAACCAGCCCGCTTTATCTTGATGTTTCACTCGATGCTAATACCGAATTCAGCGAAACATTGACGGCGACACATAATGCCTTTGTCTATGTTATAAAGGGCTCGCTCGAGCTGGATTCAACCACATTGGGACGTGACCAACTGGCCGTTTTAACCAAAGGCGATATAGTGAAACTCTACAGCACGCGCAATGCTGCAAGATTCTTGCTGCTGGCTGGTAAACCACTTGGTGAACCTGTACAACGAGCCGGACCATTTGTGATGAATACTCGCGAGGAGCTCAACCAGGCATACCAGGACTATCAATCCGGCAATTTTTAAAGCACCAGCTCAGGGGACAACCAAATATGAGTAAACCAGTCAT
>JAAEOZ010000729.1 GCA_024222685.1 Gammaproteobacteria bacterium
CGTTACGACCCGTCACCGAGCCGCACTGGCTTCGTAGCCCGCGATGCGGGTTCGAGCAGCGATTTCTGCACGGGGACGGACCCGCACAGGTAGGATTTGGTTCATTTTGAACCGCACCGTTTGTATACTAAGACTGAGCGCAGTGTGCCTGCGACTCACGCGAACGTCGAACATTGAACGTCCAACATCGAATAATGTATTCTGTCAATTTAAAAAAAAGACTGAACATAGCGAATCTACTCTTCGAACTTTTGCGGTTCGCTTGTGTTAAAATCGATAAAGCGTAGCGTCATCAATATTCAACGTTCGATGTTGGACGTTCAATGTTCGACGTTCAATGCTTACAGTCCGCTGGTGGAGGATTCGCTGTTCCGGCCAGGCGGAATCTCATACTTGCATAATGAAGTTTCATACAAGGTTTCAGGTTGGCTATCGCGTTTTCACGTCTGACACCTGAGTGCCAATGGCTAATTTTCATGCAATCCCACAACAGTTAAAGAGTCACAGCCATTTCCCCAAGCCGAATGACGAGGTCCGGACATGGTTAACGGCCAACAGTTCTAACTAAATAGGCCCTTGAGGGTGAAATAGAAACACATCGCCATGATTCCCCCGGCCGGCAAGGTTACAACCCAGGAGATAATTATATTTAAAACAACCCGCAAGTCCAACGCCCCTAAACCACGCGCC
>JAAEOZ010000730.1 GCA_024222685.1 Gammaproteobacteria bacterium
CGATCTTTCCGCTCAGCGTCTCGTTGGTCGCAGTTTACCTGTTTGGTCGTTGCTCAATTATCAGGCCGTAATAGTTTGAGAGATATCGTCGATAATGTGTCAGCCCAGATGCACCGACTCTATCACCTGGGGTGTCGCGTGATCTCACGATCCAACCTGTCTAGAATGAATGAAGACAAGCCTCATGAACTGTATGAAGCATTGTTTGGTCGACTGTTATCCCGTTGCCAGGGACTTTCATCAGGGCATGGTTTTCGTTTTGATAATCCGCTCTATTCACTGGATGCATCGACTATTGATCTATGTTTGTCAGTATTTCCGTGGGCTGACTTTCGCACAACCAAAGGTGCGATCAAGTTGCACGTTGGATTGAATCATGCTGGTTACCTGCCTGAGTTTGTGGCGATCACTGAGGGTAGTACGCATGAGGTCAATATTGGAAAACTGTTGAATTTTCCCAAGGGTAGCATTGTGGCAATGGACAAAGGTTATAATGACTATAGCTGGTATAAGCAGTTGACCGATAAAGGAATATTCTTTGTTACCCGACTTAAGACAAATGCCAAATACCGAGTGGTTAATCGTCGAGCAGTGTTGAAAAGCAAAGGTTTAACAAGTGATCAAACGATTGAGTTTACTGGCACACAAACATCGAAGAGATGCCCAACCCAGCTCCGTCGAATTGGCTATAAAGATGCGCTGACTGGAAAACACTACATCTTTTTGACCAACAATTTCAAGTTATCGGCGAAGACAATTGCAGAAGTCTATAAGGCTCGGTGGCAAGTCGAACTCTTCTTTAAGTGGATCAAGCAAAACTTGAAAATAAAATCATTTGTTGGCACCAGCAAGAATGCGGTGCTGACTCAAATCTGGATAGCAATGTGCGTTTATTTGATACTGGCTTTAATCAAGCTGCAATCAAAACTCACAAAAAGCATGCAGCAAATATTACGATTGTTACAGCTCAATCTGTTTGAAAAACGGGATCTGATGGCTTTACTTCGAGGTGACCCTGTTCGTAATACTGAGCCATGCTTAAATCAGATGACATTATTATGAAAGTTAACGGGACAGCAGTGATAATGGATCGGAGTTTGTACGGCATGAGGAAATAGCGAAAGCACTCGAAGCGACAACTTATTTCGCACACCCCTATTCATCCTGGGAACGTGGTATCAATGAAAACACAAACGGTC
>JAAEOZ010000731.1 GCA_024222685.1 Gammaproteobacteria bacterium
ATTGGTTTCATCGGCAATCATTTCAAGATGCATCACATCGTCCAGATCGCGGGGGCGCCCCGCCTCGTTTTTCATCCTGATTAGTGCCGGGATGTTGACAATTTTAACGATCAATTCCGGATTTATTTCCGCGGCAATCGCTGCATTATACTCTTTGTCAAAGTCGAATGGTTCGGTGACAAAAATGTCAACCGCGGTTTCGGGTGACTGATCTGCATGAAACGACAAAACCTGCATATTCTTGTTCTTCACCCAGCCTTCCCGAATTTCGGTATCGGCGAAATCATGTTCGGTAACCGGGACTATAGGCCTGTACCCCAGGCTGTTCAGGGCGCTCATCGCGTTGACGATGTTGTCTCGCTCCAGTTGCACCACCAGGCCCGGGTCAGCTGTCATTCTCTGGTAACCGTGAATATTGACGGCAACATCACCGGCGACCAGATAACGGACTCCAGCGCGATCCAGTGTTTCAAAAATGGCTTCCAGTGTGCTGAATTTCATCAATACCCGACACAATTACAGGATAGAGCAAATCCTGGCATGGGGGGCGACCATAATCAAATCCAATATCGCTATGAGCCTCACGGCCGGTAAAGTTATCGATGGATGCACCCAAATAAAAATTCTTGATACCCTGCGCTGCGCTAATCCGTATAATGATTGGCTGTATCCACTGCAGTGAGGGCGGTAATGGCTGACGCTGATAACGGCGGGTCGACGAAGGGTTGGCTGGATCGAATTATTAACAGATTCACTGGCGAGCCCCAAAATCAGAAACAGTTACTGGATCTGTTAAAAAACCTGCAATCGCATCAGCTCTTCGGGGCTGATGAACTCAACATGATCGAGGGCGTACTGCAGGTGGCCGACATGCAGG
>JAAEOZ010000732.1 GCA_024222685.1 Gammaproteobacteria bacterium
CCGGCAATTTGTTGCAGTATTTTTTGTTTAATCTCGGTAGAGAAGTAAATCAGCACGTTACGGCAAAAAACGATATCGAATTTGCCCATCATGCTATAGCTGTGCAGCAGGTTCAGGCTGCGAAAGCTCACCATGCGACGCACTTCCGGGCTAACCTGCATCATGCCGCTTTCGTGCTGTGTAAAGTAACGCTGGCGACGATCTGCCGACAAACCTCGCGACAACGACAACTCATCGTATAGCCCTTGTTCGCATTTTTTCAGCATATTGCTGGACAGGTCTGTTGCGACTATTTCTACACTGAGGCTCCTTGCCGCCGGACTTTTGCGCTGGAACTCCAGCACAGACATACCAATGGAATACGGCTCTTGCCCTGATGAGCAAGCCGCGCTCCAAATGCGCAATCGACGTTGTTTTGTAGCCAGCTCAGGTAATATCTGATTGATCAGCAGGTCGAAGGGATAGGAGTCTCGAAACCAGAGCGTCTCATTGGTGGTCATTGCGTCGATGACTTGCTGTAGCAAGCTGCGATTATGACCAGAGATAGCCACCCCCAGTAATTCATCCATACTGGCCAGCTGATGTTCATACAACAACCCGGCCAGTCGGCTTCGCACAAGGTACTGCTTGTTATCTCCCAGTACTATACCGCACTGCTGCTCAAGAAATTCCCTGAAACGGCGGTAAGCGTCGGGTGATACATCCTTATTAACCAATCGGTTAGTACTCCGTTAATTTACTCAGTGGGTCCGAGCCATTTTTGTACGGCTGAAGCCAATTCGTCAGGGTGGAATTTAGCAATAAAGTCGTCTGCACCGACTTTCTTAACCATGGCCTGGTTAAACACACCACTCAATGATGTATGCAGAACTACGTGTAGCTTTTGCAGTTCCGGGGTGTTCTTAATTTCAGCCGTAAGGGTATACCCGTCCATTTCCGGCATTTCGATATCAGACACCAGTACTCCGACTTTATCGGTGACATCACCGGTTTCTGCAGCAATTTCTTTTAGTCGGTTAAGCGCCTCGAG
>JAAEOZ010000733.1 GCA_024222685.1 Gammaproteobacteria bacterium
ATTCTGGAGGGGCTTGATAGCTTTAGAAGCACGCGTACCAAAGCCCACGGGCCGTATCTTTTAATACTATTTGCCGATATTTGCGCTCGCACAGGGCAAGCTGAAAAAGGTCTGGAAGTGATTTCTGAAGCTCGTAACTTATTGGAGTACAGCAAGGAACGGACAATTGAGGCAGAGATTTACAGACTAGAAGGCGACTTGCGACTCCTGGCTTCCGCGAGCGAGGCCGCTGCGGAAAAATGTTATCAACAGGCGATGTTAGTAGCCCAGAGACAACAGGCAAAATCACTTGAGCTGCGTATCGCGTCAAGCCTCGCCCGCCTTTGGCAGAACCAAGGCAAGCGCTCTGAAGCGCTGGCTCTACTCACCCCAATCTACCAGTGGTTTGATCAGGGTGCGGAAACCACCGACCTTCAGCAAGCAGCCGTACTGCTATCGAATTTAAATAAGGGAGACAATTCCTAACCGATGTGTTGCCGAAAAAATTCCTCTAGCAGCGTAGCCAGATAAACTGGTGTTTCCTGCATCGGGTAGTGCCCTGAATTTGGAAGCACCTCCAAGGTGGCGTTCGGGTATAGAGTCAAGTAGGTCTGTTCCATTACTTCTTTGTTTAATGCCTGGTCATGTTCTCCCGGACAAACCAGCAAGGGTGTCTGGAGCCCCTTGCTCTGCTCGGCGAAATCAGTTTTTGTCCACGCATCAAGATAGGCAGCGTAGGCTTCTCGTGTCGTTGTCTCTCTTGACCGGCGAACCCGCCAGTCCAGCCACTTGCCCGAAAGTCGGTTACCCGTGGTAAAGTCAATGATTCCGCGGCGATTCTCGTCATTATCTATTGCACCACTGAAAAGAGCCTCACCATCAGCGTCCAGGGGAACACCTGAAGCTGGCACGGGTGTTAACGCAACGCCACTTTTGACCCTGCTGGTATTGTCTACGGCAATCCTCAGCATAGCCATGCCACCCATGGAATGCCCGATTAGGTGAAATTGTTGCCAACCGAGATAGTCGGCCAGCTCAATTGCATCGGCAGCAATCTCTGCCATGGTGTATTCGCCATGCATATGCCGCGAACATCCATAGCCACGATAGTCCATAAATGCATAGGTAAAAGTTTCCGTATCGAGGAAAGGAATCATTGGCGCAAAAACCGTATGATCACCAAACCATCCCTCCAGAACGATGATGCCTTCTTTGCCTGATCCGTACACTGTATGCCCGATTGTCATTGTAGTCCTCCTGAATAGGTCTCTTAGGATTTCCCCTGCGCTTTTTAACCCATGTTTTGTATTACCTGGGAACGATTATTTTAACCTGGTAACCAGTTACGCAGCAAATTGGTTACTGCGGATGATTGCTCCAGTGAAGACAGGTGCCCGCAGTCCTCAACGATATGCAACTCAGAGCCAGGTATGCTACTCGTCATCTCTTCATGCGTGCTCACCGGAGTCAAGGCATCCTGGCGCCCACAGATGATTGTTGTTGGTACTGGTATTGTTGCGAGAGTTCCCCGGGAGTCGGGTCGATTCATAATGGCGGTAAGCTGTTGTTCGTAGACGAAAGGCCCAATTACTTCAGCCATTTTCAGGATACGATCCTGCCAGCTCTTTTGCTCGATTTTATCCGGATGTAAAAAGAGTGGTATATGGTACTGAACCGCCTCGACAAATTTTCCACCCCGGGCTAATTGAATCATTTTCTTGCGAAACATGATTTTTTCTTCACTATCAGCTTCTGCCGTTGTATCCAATAATGCCAGTCTGGTCAATCTTTCCGGTGCTTGGCGCATGATCTCAAAAGCCAAATATCCACCCATGGAGAGTCCGACAAAGGCGAATTGATTGGGGGCCTCGCTGAGAGCCCGTTTGGCCATCTCAGGCAGGCTACTATCCTTGGTCGTATCAACCAGATATATCTCAGCAACATCTGACAAATGCTCTATCTGGTGAGACCAAAGTGCCCTAGTACACAGCAATCCCGGCGCTAATAGAAGATTAATTTTTCTAGGCATTGAAAAATTTCAAATCACGTTGAATCGGAAAATTCGGAAAATAAAGCCCATTGTGTCACTGAGTCCCAAAAAAAGCACATGTTATAGGCAGCAAAGCTAAGTAACTTTGATCGGCTGTCGGAGGCGTTAAACCAAAATCAAAGAAGAAACCGACTCAATCAGTGATTTATATTTATGTGAAGGTCTCCTTCGCTTTTGAGACGAACATCATATCAGTGTTTGGCCGACAAGTTCCTGCCAGAAAGTAGTCATTCCAGATTAAGAATATATAGGCAAGTTACGGCACAGAGGAGCCTTTCGTAGGCCGTATTAACAGCCGAAAAGCAAACTCTATTAACTATTGCACCTAATCGAAATGTATCCATTTCTTCCGTTGTCCTTCACTCCTTTTGGATGGATGGTCCCCGTACATCAATCGGCTGATAAAGCTCCCATTATTTCATAACAAAAAGCCGCCAGATCGATCGACCTGGCGGCTGACGCCTTGTGATTTCGACGTTACTTCACTGGGCGCTTTGTTTAATTTCCCCCCGGCCCATTTTGAAAGTCAGTAGTAACAGTAACAAAGCCAAAGCACCGGTCTCGAACGAACCACCACCGCTGAAACTCGGGCGATGGCTTTTGTACATTGGTTCTTTTTTATCGACACGATTTGAAGTCACTGGCTGGGTGACACGCTGCTGTTGTGCCTGCGCTTCAACTTTGACGCGTTGCTGGTTCTGGCGTTTGATACCATGTGCCTCGAATGCTTCGGTGCCCAACACGATCATCGAGGTATAGTCGGTCACCAGGCCGTGCTCGACGGACAGATCGACAATAGCCTGCTTGAGATCGGCATCCTCGCCGAAATCGGTCATCTCCGATTGTATGTCTTCGATCGCAGCGAATGCCCAAAGTCGTTCCAGTTCAGGATTCAGGCTGGTGCTGGCAGGAAATTCAATGCGAGTCGAATAATCCTTTTTCTGCCCCGAAATTTGACCACCAAGGCGGATATCTGCCTGGCCGTCACCCCAATAGTGACCAAACATTACAAGCTGCTGACCACGATACAGACTACCGATAGACTTGGGTGTCAGGTCAGCCGTCTTAACCCCTCTAATCGATAATTTGACACCGTGCAGACTCTGATGGGAAACCTTGCTGGTGGCTTCGAGAATCTTACCGACGATGTCGTCGCTGTTAGAGACATTGATGGCGAATCCGTTGGACGCTTTGGTCAATGCATTTAACAAGGGACGATTGGCGCTGTTACCCATGATAAAAGTGAACATGCGAAGGTCTTTCTTCTTGATCAACTCAATGAATTTGCGCTGTGCGGTTTCTCCAACATTAGCAACGCCATCAGTCACCAGCACAATTGCACTGGTACGGTCGGCATCGACCGCTTTCATCACCGATTGCAATCCGGCATAAAGATTGGTGCCACCACCGGTTTTTACCTGCGACAGCTTTTGAATGTATTGCTGCACATTCTGTGCTGTGGCAACGACATAGCCATTGGTCAATTCATGCGCGGCATCATTGAAAAGGACGATACGAAAACGGTCGTTGACGTCCATTTTCCCGAGCGCGCGCTGTACGGCATCTGCCAGGGTGTGAATTTTACTGGACATCGATCCTGAGACATCGAGGATGAACATCCAGTCACTACCCTCAACAATCGGCTGCAAATCGTCACCCGGTGTCAGAGTCAGCATAAAAGTACCGCGCTTGGCTGCATCCGGCTTGTAAGTGACCATTTCAACACTGCCCGGCAAGCCGGTCTGATGACGCCAATAGACGACCAGATCCTGGTCCAGCGTAAACACGGGGTGGCCGGTTGTAACAGCACTGCTGCCTTCCTCTGCCGTAGCGGCCATATTGGTTAGATCGATACGCCAGTTTCCGACATCTTGTTGTGTGATCAACGCCTGAGGGTGATTAGGCAGGCGCAGTGCCTCTACCGGGTACGCCGATTTAAGCTCGAGTTTGAAACTGAATGCCTGTTGTACGGCTTCATTCGCAGTCCAGAAGGCGAGCTTTTCCTCATCCACGCCGCCTTCCTCGAGAGGGTAGACATAGCGGCCAATACCCGTATCGATATGAGTCGGTTGTATGTAGGCGAAACGAATGCGGGTGGTTTGTCCGGCGCGAACCGGGGAAACCCTTATATCGAAAGTTTTATAGCTGTCCTGCTCCATCAAGCCGGCATCTCGACCGGCGTTTTTTTCGGACTCATAAACCTGACGTGCTTGTTTTTTCTCCAGCACTTCACCGACGATCGGCTTACTATCGATCCAAACCGTAAACTCCGAAACGGCTGCCTTGTTCGGCACTGGAAACGAATAGATGGCTTCGAGATCGTGTCCTTGCGGATTGAAAAATACCTGGGTAACCGTGGTGATGGCATAACCATCTTCGATCACTACGTCGACGTGATGCTCGTGGATATCCAGTTTGGCGTTTGAATCGTTAATGGGGGTCAGTAGTCCGGCTGCATGCGTCATGTCAGGAACTATCAGACTGCTGATCAGTATCAATACTGACAGCACCCCTTTTTGAAACATTGATGTAATGGCTTGCATGATTTACTCCCTTTGTGATTGACACATTGAATCTTATGCAAGGGAGATTTATTTTAAACTAAATTAAAATATGTAGTGTATATTGCTACTAAAAGAATATTATTTATATACTTTTAATGAGATAGAGTTATGGCACAGTCAAAAGCCCTGATTAAAACCCTGAAACGAACACTACGTGCGGCCCATATCACCTACGCCGATATCGCGCTGCGACTGGAGATGAGCGAAGCTAATGTGAAACGCTTGTTTGCAACCCAGTCTTTTACGCTGCAACGGCTCGAAACTATCTGCGAAATGATGAATATGGATCTGGGTGACCTGTTCGTCTTGCTCGAGTTTGAGCGGCGACGCATACGACATTTGACGAAACAGCAGGAACAGGAACTGGTCGCCGATACCAAATTACTGCTGATCGCAATTTGCGTACGTAATCAGATGAATTTCGATGAAATGGTCAACCGCTATCGATTATCCGAAACCGAAACAATTCGTCACCTCGCACATCTGGATCGCCTGGGCATCATCGAGCTATTGCCGGGAAATCGGATGAAGTTACTGATCGATGAACACTTCGAATGGCTGTCTGACGGTCCTATCGAACGCTTTTACCAACAACAGATCGAAGAACAGTTCCTCAATGCACGATTCAAAAGCGATGTTGAACTGCGCCAGTTCGAGTTCGGTTTACTCGGTGAAAGCGCCAGCCGCATTATGATTAAAAAGCTGCGTGATTTGATGCGTGAATTTACCGAGTTGCATCGGGCCGATGCTCACTTGCCCTTGATGCAGCGCTACAGCATGGGATTACTGATAGCAATACGTCCCTGGGAACTGGAAGTTTTCAAACCCCTGATGCTGGAAGAATCCGCTACGCTGGCCAGCCTTCGGCAAAACCATGATCGATGAAGCAATTGGGCCAAAAAATAAACCTGATTGACTTATAACATTATAACAGAGGCCAATATTTAATAGGTATACTGTCCCCAATGGCACTTACACAAGACCGAAAGCATCGGTTTTCGAAACATATCCGGAGTTTAAATGTTCAATAAACTTCGAGGCCGGATAAACGGTG
>JAAEOZ010000734.1 GCA_024222685.1 Gammaproteobacteria bacterium
GATGGGCATGAATCCAATGATGGGCATGAACCCGATGATGGGCATGAACCCGATGATGGGCATGAATCCGATGATGGGCATGAATCCAATGATGGGCATGAATCCAATGATGGGTATGAATCCAATGATGGGTATGAATCCAATGATGGGTATGAATCCGATGATGGGAATGAACCCTGGACAATCTACTCAGCCACAGTTACCTTCAATTCAACAGGGTGGTCAGCCATCTCTGATGAATCCTGATCAGTATCGGCAGTACTATCAACAATGGAGCGATATGATGTCGAAGATGAATAAAGTTCCTCAGGCTAACACTCAGTAAGTATGACTATGGAAAATGTAATTGGTTAATGTTTTTCGGTAAATAGGGTTTCACAAATCAGCCCGACCCAGTTTAAGGTCCGACAGGTAAAAAATCTGAGCCTGATTTAACGAACAGATCCCATAGTGCCTGAGACGATGGTAGCAGGCGCTTTTTCTCATTCCGCACTACAAACCAGTAGCGATCGTCGGGTAGACCATCGATATTCAGGGTTGCCAGGCGGTTGTCTTTTAGTTCTGCAGCCACGGTATGGCTCGAAATCAGCGCAATCCCAAGCCCGGCCATGACGGCCTGTTTGATGGTTTCATTGCTGCCGAACTCGAGTGCTGACTGTGGATCCATGCCGGCGCTGGTTAACAACTGGTCGGCCATCTGGCGTGTCCCCGAACCGGGTTCGCGTAGCAGGAATGCTTCGTTGCTAAGATCTCTCAACTTAACTTTTTTCTGGTTGGACAGCATATGATTAGGCGCAGCGATTATGACCTGAGGGTGGGGGCCGATACACTGGCTTTCGACCTCAAAATTAGTTGGTGGACGACCGCTGATGACGAAATCTAGTTCGAGGTTTTCCAGTGATGATACGATAGACTCGCGATTGCCTACCTGGAGTTGAATTTTAACTTCTGGATGCTTTTTCTTAAAAGCCGCCAGTACCATCGGCACAAAATATTTGGCGGTGCTGACCACGCCGATTGAGATGTAACCTCGATCAACCCCGCGTAGCGCATCCAGCGTTTGATCGCATTCCCGCAACAGACGTTCCATACGCATGGCGATACCAAGCACTTCCTTACCAGCGTGAGTTAGTTCGAATCGCTGCTCGACACGTTCAAACAGTGGGACACCTGCTGCTTTTTCAAGCTCACGCAATTGTAGCGAAACCGCAGGCGGCGTCAGATTTAATTGTCGAGCGGCACCTGAAATAGTGCCGTTTTCAGCGATAGCGATCAAGCCACGCAATTGGCGTAGCGTTGTTAATCGCATCCAGGAGGAAAGTTTTTCTTTCATTTCAAAAAAGATAATTAAACTTTACTTAAATTGCAAATTAAAACAGCATATACCTGGTTATGCCCGATTATGGCGAAAATCTGTCCTTTAGCAGGTTGTGTGCAGAGGCGAATAATAGATTTGGGCACTTAACCATAAGTTAGCGGAGGAAGCATGGGTAAAGATAATGACATTTCGGCGAAGTCATTCGCCATTGACAGCGACGGTGATAGCCGTTTGCTTACTGATATCGAAACCGGTAATGGAGCTGTGTTTGTCGACAGTCGCCAGGTGATTCCCTCTACAAAGGCGATTTATTCACTGTTCAGCGAAAATAGTTTATTTTTAACTCAGGACTAAACCATGTCTGAAAAACATCCCATTATCTCGATAACCGGCTCCTCTGGAGCCGGGACATCGACAATCAAACATACCTTCGAATACCTTTTTTTTCGAGAAGGTGTTAACGCCTGTTATATCGAGGGCGATGCTTTCCATCGATATAGCCGGCTGGAAATGAAGGAGGCGATGAAACAGGCAGAAGAAGAACGTGATCATAATTTTAGCCATTTTGGCCCAGAAGCTAATTTGTTTGGAGAACTGGAAACAGTTTTCAGGGAGTACAGCGAAAATGGTGGTGGTAAAACACGCCATTATATTCACGATGAAGAGGAAGCAGCTCGGTACGATGTGCCGCCCGGAGAGTTTACCAACTGGGAGCCGTTACCCGATGAGACCGACCTGTTATTCTATGAAGGTTTGCATGGCGCAGTGAAAACAGGTGAGGTTGATATTGCTCAACACGCCGATTTAAAAATTGGTGTGGTGCCAGTTACTAACCTCGAGTGGATTCAGAAAATTCACCGCGACAGCTCGGCCCGTGGTTATTCCACCGAAGCGGTTACCGATACCATCCTGCGACGTATGCCGGATTACATAAACTATATCTGCCCGCAATTCACACATACCGATATCAATTTTCAACGTGTACCTACGGTAGATACCTCAAATCCATTTATCGCGCGTTGGGTACCCACACCTGATGAGTCCATGGTGGTTATCCGCTTCGCTAATCCGCGTGGTATTAATTTTCCCTATCTGATTTCGATGATTCACGATAGTTATATGTCGCGTGCCAACACCATTGTCATACCCGGCGGAAAGATGGATATCGCCATGCAGTTGATATTCACACCGATGGTCATGCGTCTGGTAGAACAGAAGCGAAAGCTTAAGTAATAATTTTTTGGGTTTCTGGTACATAAATGTGAATGAAAGAAGCCACCGCAGGGCGGCAAGTCCTTGACAGCGTTTATACAGGGTAAAAAATAGTCGACATGAGTGGAATGGGCAATGGTAGTCCTGCCCCAGGCTCAGCTAATAACTGCTTCGTAAGCAGATATCGAGGATA
>JAAEOZ010000735.1 GCA_024222685.1 Gammaproteobacteria bacterium
AAGGCGATATTAAGCATTGAGATCGTTGAAAAAGGGAAAACAACTTACCAAAATCAGACGGGGTTTGCATATTACGATTCAACAGGACAAAAAGTAAAAGCAGATGCACAGACCCAGTATCGCGTGGGTTCAATCACCAAAATCTTTACTGCGACATTAATCATGCAATTGATCGAGCAGGGGAAATTATCCCTCGAAACACCACTTTCCGACTTTTACCCCGAAATAAAAAATGCCCAGGAAATTACGATAGATCATATGCTGATGCACCGAAGCGGTCTGTTTAATCATACTGATGATGCTTTCTTTTTAGAGCAGGACGTCTCCAAGCCACAAAGCCAGGAGCAAACAATCACACGTTTTTCAGGTTTTGAGCCGGAGTTCAAACCGGGTAGCAAGTATAGCTATTCCAATACCAACTATATGTTGCTCGGTTATATTATTGAAAAAATTACCGGTGAGAGTTACCAGG
The DNA here is from genome assembly GCA_024222685.1 of Gammaproteobacteria bacterium. Taxonomy (GTDB): domain Bacteria; phylum Pseudomonadota; class Gammaproteobacteria. The sequence goes on from JAAEOZ010000735.1 coordinate 473, forward strand.
CAGCGCTGCGTAAAAATATTACCGATAAATTAAATTTAAAACGCACACAATTAGGTTCGGCAATCGACACTGATAAAAACCAGGCGCAATCCTTTCATTTTTCACGGGGCGAATGGCAAAGTCAAAAACAATGGCACATGAGTAATGCAATGGGAGCAGGTGCAATAATCTCAAACCCACAGGAGCTTAATATTTTTATTAGTGCCTTGATGTCAGGAAAGTTAGTCAGTAAAGCATCGTTAAAAAAGATGCTTAGTAGTAGCTATGCCTATGGCAAAGGCATTTGGAAGTTCCCTTTCTATGGACGTTACAGTCATGGACACTATGGCCAAATTGGAGGGTTTCTTAGTGTTTTATTGTATTTCCCCGACGTTGATATGAGCTTTGCGCTTAATGTGAATGGATTAGCGTTGAATTTTAACGATGACATAGTCTTCCCGCTACTTCGCATCTATTACAATAAAAAATTTGAACTGCCCAACTATGATCACCAAAGTGTAGCGATTGATAAAAAACAACTAAATGAGTATGTCGGTTTTTATAATATGCAAAACCCTAGGCGCCCAGACAGTAATTTTAATGCCGCATTATTTGTTCAAAATGGCCAGCTTTTTGGTCATATACCAGATATCTACAGTCAAAATGGCGAGATAATTGAAATTAGTTTTATCGCTACCGGTGAAAATACTTTTTTTAACGCATCAGAAGGCATACAACTTAGATTCAAAAAAACATGGCATGGCACTATAGATTCAGATCGCTGCATTGCAACTCATAACGGCATTGACTATGACTTTCGAAAAATCAAATAATGATCAAAGCATGTGAGAGTAAAGTAGCTCGCAAATTGGGATAAGGAAGAAACTCAAACATTCCCATATCCGCTTCTCTCATAGATACCAATCAAGCTGGTGAGGTTCGTTCCTCGCCCCGCGCCTACATAACCGACAGTCGCACTCAATGGCAGCAAGGGGCACGAAGCAGCTCATGCCGTTTTTAGATCTGGGGGTCTCCTTTGGGTCGTGAGGAGCCGATCACTTTATAATGACTAACGGCGGCAAAGGGCACCAATTTGCCGTTGGCCAGTGACTTATTTAACGTCCGCTTACAATGTTACGCAGGGAGCTTTATCCGTTGTTCCCAGTGCCCATATCCATCCTTCTTGGCGCGCCATCTGCCATAAAGCTCCCCGTATACGGGAGTTATTCCTTTTCCTCCAGGCCTCGTTATCCGAAACCTCTTTGCATCGACCCTACCACGGTATCGGCTACAACCGCAGGAGGTCTGACGATCAGAGTATCCTATACTCGATATCGGAGTGATTCGAGTCACCTGATTCTGAAAAGTCGAGCATGACTCGATTGGTATCCGTTTTGGTCGTACGGTTTTGGCTACCGATTTGAATTTGTTTCTTAAACTGGACGGATGGAGCCCGATCGATAACGAATGGCTCAGGTAATCGATGAGAGTGAATACCGGGATTTAAGCGAGAATATGATTACGTTCAGACAGCATTATCAGACATGGGTCACGGCGGTAAAGCCATTGCCGTTGATCGTAGGAAAACCAGCGTTGATTAAATTCTGGCTGCTCAATCCGCTCCGGGGACGCCTGATTTTACTGGCGGTTCTACTGGCGGTTCTGATCGCCGCCAGCCCGGTAAGCCAGGCTATTGTCGATGCATGGCATCCGCTGAATCAGAATTCGCTCACCACCGGTCTCCAGGAATTATTGAATTCGCCCATGCTGCGAAAGTTGCAAAATCTTCGGGAAACCCGGTACTGGCAGCTAGTGGTTCTGTTCTGGTTACTGGGATTCTCGGCCGCGGCGATCGTTTTGATTCTCGACTTGCCACGGTCGATCGAGGCAGGGGAGCGCAGAGCGACCGAGTTGATGGGTGAAGCGGATGAAGTCGGGGATAGTAATCTGCAATTGGCGGAAACCCTGAAACTGACCGCAAGCAAACTCCGTATCGACGAGCATCCGACGAAAGATCAGGCGCTACAGCTAAGCGCGGGAAACGAGAGCCCATCGGCGGCTATCGCGAAAACCAGGGCAGTACCAAAAGTTGAAATAAAGGTTCGCTATATCGGGCCTAATCGACGCTACCGTATCGAAAGGGTGTTAGCCAGCGGCGGCGCCGGCGTCGTTTATCAGGCGCAGGACATGGTTCTGGGGCGACAGGTCGCATTGAAGGAGTTACTCGAAGACCTGGCTTCTGATCAGGAGCAAGCGGAACGCTTTAAGGCCGAGGCGAAAGCGCTGGCCCTGCTCAATCATGCGCATATATTGCCGGTGTACGATTTGCTTGAGGACAGTGGCCGCTTCTGGCTGGTGATGGAATTGATGACCGGTGGAACCCTCCTCGACAGGATAGAGCAGCCGGGCGCCATGGAGGTCGATCAATGCATCGATGTGACCAGGGGCATTGCTTCCGGACTGGGATTTGCTCATCAACAAGGATTTGTTCATCGCGATATCAAGCCCGCAAATATTTTATTCGCAAGCGAAGGTAGTTATCGAATAACCGATTTCGGGATAGCCAAGCACCAGGAGGCTGGTATCAAAACCAGCCACGGACTGATCCTCGGTTCGCCAGGCTACATGAGTCCCGAGCAGGCCGCCGGAGAGACTGTTGACACGCGCTCCGATATTTATTCGCTGGGTATTACGCTGTATCAGATGCTGACCACTGAGTTACCGTTTCAGGGGGATGCGAGTTCGGTTATGGCCCAGCATATTACCAAACCGCCCTGCCCTCCCTCCACGCTCAACGAAGCCATACCCGAGGAAGTGGATACGGTGGTATTGAAAATGCTCGCCAAGAAGCCGGATGATCGTTTCGCGACGGCGACGGACCTGATCGAGGCATTGAACCGTTGTAAACAGCCTCCGGCGGATTGAGATCCCCTAG
>JAAEOZ010000736.1 GCA_024222685.1 Gammaproteobacteria bacterium
GAAGATATAGATCCGAGTAATACCACGGTATCCAGATAGACATGCGGGTTTAACCAGGTGAAAGCGAGACAGGTAATCGCTGCCCTGTAGGCGCTTGAAACACTGGATTCGCTCGGTTTAAGGTTATGTTTTGTCAGCAGAGCTGTACGAAAACTGAGCAATCCATATGCCAGCAGAAATGCGGCTCCGCCATAGCGTGCCAGTGTGACAATATCTGGAAACCGTGCAACCAGCAGATGGAAACCACCGACACCTGCAACAATCAGAACTGCATCGGATAATGCACAAATAAAACAGACCAGAAACACATGTTCTGACTTAAGTCCCTGTTTTAATACGAATGCATTTTGTGCCCCGATCGCGAGGATCAGAGAAAAGCCCAGTGAGAAACCGTAAACAAATGTATCCATACCGCATTGTATCCTGTCGTTTCATGGCAAAGTAATGGTTATGCTGGCAATATATGCTAATGATCCAACGTTACTCACGACAGCCTGAACTTCTGCTATACCTGTTTTCCGCCGCGGTGCCATTATCTTTTGCAGCGTGGCAGGCGCTGATCAATAATTTTGCTATAGAGGCGGCTGGTTTTAGTGGTGTTGAGATCGGTGTTCTACAAAGTCTGCGCGAGATACCGGGGTTTATTGCGTTTGCGGTTGTATTTTTACTGCTGATTATGGCGGAGCAGACAGTCGCGTTTCTGTCATTGATAGCATTGGGTATTGGTACCGCAATCACCGGTTATCTGCCAACAGTCTACGGGCTTTATTTCACGACGGTTTTGATGTCGATAGGATTTCATTATGCCGAAACCGTTAATCAGTCCTTAACCATGCAGTTAATTGATCGTGAGCGATTGCCGCTGGTAATGGGCAGGCAGATCGCAGTCGGTTCATTTACCGGATTATTTGTGTTCGCGATGTTGTATGTCCTGCTTGACACATTCGAAATGGAGTATCGAATAATCTATTTACTCTGTGGTTTACTGACTGTGGTAATAGCCTGCATCATGTATTTTAATTTCCCAATATTTGCAGGTGAATCGGTACAACACCGGAAAATCATACTGCGTAAGCGCTACTGGCTTTATTACCTGTTAACTTTTTTCGCCGGTGCACGCAGGCAGATCTTTGTGGTTTTTGCCGGTTTTCTGATGGTTGAGAAATTCGGCTTCAGTGTCGGGCAGATGTCTCTATTGTTTCTTGTGAATGGTGTTCTAACGATTTATCTCGCACCAAAAATTGGTCGCCTGGTGAATTATTGGGGTGAAAAACGAATATTAACACTGGAATATGGCGGTCTGGTGATGATTTTCAGTGCCTATGCAATAGCCGAGAATGCGACTCTGGCATCTCTGCTTTATATTATTGATCACATATTCTTTGCAATGGCGATTGCATTAAAGAGTTATCTGAAAAAGATCGCCGACCCTGCCGACATAGCATCTACCGCCGGGGTATCCTTTTCTATTAATCACATAGCTGCTGTGGTTTTACCTGCTGTACTAGGACTATTGTGGATAATTTCTCCTGCGATGGTATTTGTTGTCGGCGCTTTTCTTGCTTTTGTTTCGCTTCTACTCTCGCAATTGATACCTGGTATACCTCAGCCTGGAACTGAGACTGTGTTTTCGCAGGGTTGACAATCCAGGATTTATAAAACGCTCAATGGACGAAAAATACTAAAGTAGAAAAAAACGTTACTACTGGAGGATGTAAGCAGACCTGACTGGTTTGGACAGGGTAACAGGAGGTTCTGTCCAGCCAGGCTGATCACTATGTACTTTTGTGTGAAGCAACTCCTATAGGCAAACAACTCGAAGCAGATATTTGTCTTGAACATGCTTCGGTAGGTCGTAGAGAGATTCACAAAATAGTTGCTAGTAAAGCAACCAGATTCTTTGATGATGTATTCTGCTAATTCTAATCTGTAGGGTAATTTTACTTGTAAAATTCCAATTCTGATCTATTGATTAAGTTCTAATAAAAACATTCCAGTGATTTGGAGAGTAAATATGATTGGAGATAGATACCGCCTCGTAACGCGTAGTGATTTTGATGGCCTCGTTTGTGCCGTCTTATTCAACAAACTCGATTTAATCGACGACATAAAGTTTGTTCATCCCAAAGATATGCAGGATGGTAAGATCGAAATCAGCTCCAGGGATATAACCACCAATTTGCCTTATGTCGAAGCTGCACATCTGGTATTTGACCATCATTTGAGTGAAACACTACGCAACGAAAAGGCAGATAACCATGTAATCGACCCGGAAGCACCTTCTGCCGCGCGTGTTGTCTATGACTATTATGATGGATCCGATAGTTTTCCCTCTGACTGGAACGAGATGATGGAAGCTGTCGATAAAGGTGATTCAGCACAGTTTTCGGAATCCGAAATTTTGAATCCCCAGGGCTGGGATTTGATGAACTTTTTAATGGATGCACGAACTGGGCTGGGACGATTCCATGATTTTCGGGTTTCAAACTATCAATTGATGATGGATTTAATCGATCATTGCCGGGAAATGTCGATAAATGAAATTCTCGAACTGGAAGATGTTGCAGAGCGAGTTCAGTTATTCAGAGAACATGAAGCAAAAGCCAAAGAACAAATCAAACGCTGTAGCACTGTGCACGGCAACCTGGTCGTTTTAGACCTTCGTGAAGAAGACATTATTTATGCCGTGAATCGGTTCATGATATATGCATTGTTTCCCGATACAAATATATCTATCCATGTGATGTGGGGTCTGAAGCAACAGAACACCGTTTTTGCTATCGGTAAATCGATTCTGAATCGAAGTTCGAATACTAATGTTGGTGAGCTGTGTCTGTCCTACGATGGTGGTGGTCACTTGAATGCAGGCACTTGCCAGGTAGCCAACGCCAGTGCTTCTGAATCACTGGCGGCTATTGTTGATAAAATTACTGCTGATGGTTAGGCTCTGCCTGCTCAAAGAGTAGCTGAATGCAAATTTTTGGGCAGGGCGGTCACAACTCGGTTTCTGCCGTCAGATTTGGCTGCATATAAGGCGATATCTGCAGCGTTGACGACATTTTCCCATTTTTCGTGTTTTTCGGTCAGTGTGGAAAATACACTGGAGCTGCCACAGCTAACGGTTAGAAAGCCTTCCGGGCTGTCAGCATGGTCAATTTCATTGTTGCGGATAATGTCGATCAACTTTTTGGCAACTACAGTTGATTGTTCTGCACTGGTATGTGGCAATATCAATAATAATTCCTCGCCACCATAGCGATAGAGCCGGTCACATGATCGGATATTCTGTTCGATTAGCTTACCGACCAGCTTAAGAGCATGATCACCTTGCTGATGTCCATAGTGGTCGTTATAGCGTTTGAAGTAATCGATATCAACGAGGATCAATGAGTACAGTTGATCGTATCGGATTGAGCCA
>JAAEOZ010000737.1 GCA_024222685.1 Gammaproteobacteria bacterium
ATCTAATGGGTGAGTTCGGGTATTACGGATCACGATTAATACAGCAATCGATTTCAAACGTTTGTAACCTTTGAACCCTGAACTTAGAACCGATCAGTTTAGGTTGTTACTGTTTCGACAGGCGTCCGAAGAATTCGATGGCGGGTGAAAACATGGGATTCATTACGTATCCCTTGACATAGTCACGGTACACCCACAGCTCCAGCGGCTGAAACAGGGCGATGCCCAGGGCGTCTTCATACCAGATATTCTGAAGTTTTTCATAGGCGGCCGCGCGTTTGGCCGGTTCGACATTCTCGATTCCCGCTTTGAGAAGTTGGTCTACCTCAGGGTTCTGATATCCCATATATTTGCCGTAGGTGCCGTTAGAGCTCATATACGGATACATGAAATTATGCGGGTCCGGATAGTCCGCACCCCAACCGATAATAAAGATCGGGATCTGGTATTGGCGGATGGCCGGCATATAATCCTTCCAATCCACATTGCGCACTTCAATTTGAAATTTGGGATTTAGCGATTCGATATTTTCTTTTAGCATAAGCGCGGCGGCCTCCCGCTCCTCACGACCGGTATTATGGGTAATAACC
>JAAEOZ010000738.1 GCA_024222685.1 Gammaproteobacteria bacterium
AACCACAACTGAATGTTACCAGAGGTTCACTGGCAGGGGTGGAAGCCCTCGTTCGCTGGAATCATCCACAACGTGGCTTGCTTATGCCTGATATCATTATTCCTCTTGCAGAGCAGGCAGGTATGATGGATGAATTGACATCAGAAGTGATTGATCAATCCTTCAGTCAATTGAAAACATGGCAGGAGCAAGGATTACAAACACAGATATCCATCAACATATCTGCTGGAAGTCTAGTAGAACTTGGTTTTCCAGAACTGGTAAGTAGTAAGATCGAACAGTACCGACTGCAACCGAAACAGATTGCGCTGGAAGTCACCGAAACCAGCCTGATGCAGGATCTGGCCAAATCACTTGATGTATTGACCAGATTGCGGATAAAGGGAATAAAGCTATCGATTGATGATTTTGGAACGGGTTATTCATCAATGGTGCAATTATACCGCGCACCATTTTCCGAAATAAAGATCGATCAGTCTTTTGTCTCACATGCGACAAAGGATGCTGAGGCGCAGGCAATTGTGGACATTACAATCCTGTTAGGAAATAGACTTGATCTGACCGTCGTTTCTGAAGGAGTGGAGGATCAGGAGACATGGGATCTACTGTCTACTCTTGGCTGCGATGTGGCCCAGGGTTACTTTATCGCCAGGCCGATGCCTGGTGATCAGCTACTTAAATGGGTAGAAAGCCGGGAGTACCCAGAATCAGTTGATGACAAAAGCCAGGATATCTGAAGTACAGGTAACCTATGTAGCAAGTGTACCCTGTAAGTCCCAGCAGGATAATGATAAATATTTGCAGTTAAACTAATTCTGCAGCAACATCCACCAGCAAATTCCCAGAGACTCACCCCGTGACCTATAACGCCATCCTCTTCGACAAAGACGGTACATTAATCGAATTCAATACTACCTGGTTACCGGTATATAAAAATGCCGCAATAGAATTTACCGACAATGATCCAGAGCTTGCCGATGCCTTGCTTGGTGATCATGGTTACGACCACCGCAGCAAACGCTTTATTGGAGGCAGCCTGCTTGCAGCAGGAAATAACCGTGATATAGCCAGTGCCTGGTGCAAACAACTGGGTGAGGATATAAATGGAGCCGGGTTCGAAGCCCGTTACCAGCGCTTGAGCCATATTTTCCAGCAACAGGCTGCCGTACAC
>JAAEOZ010000739.1 GCA_024222685.1 Gammaproteobacteria bacterium
AAACATTTGACTTGTCTTTTTGCCCGTCTTCTTCGTTACGAAAACGGTTGTGTAGTTCGACTACACGCCTGTTTCCGCGCCTCGAAGGCGAACAAAAATCCTGCGTCAACTGCTCAACTTAATTCGTTCACGTCCCTTAGTTCGTCAATGAAAGAATCAAGGCTGGAATCATTCAATACAATATCGACACTTGCAATACTCTCAGCATTCAGATCGACCGTATAGTCAGTTTGCTGTGCCGGGCTGAAAGACACAACCCGAATGCCATTTGACTTGAACATTCTCAACAATGGCAGCGTGCGCGAGCCGGCCACAGATGATTTGGACTCTGGCCATACATGTCCAATAACAAGAACAGTATCATTCATTTATTCAGTTCCCGAGGCTCGACTCTATCTCCTGGAATTGGAATGCTTATACCAGAAACCAGGCAAAAGTTGTACTATTGCTGTTCGGCCGTATAGCGCACCCATCGGAGCAATGCACATTGGTCGTTTATCCATCCGATAGGTTATACTTCAGAGATAATGAGGTGTATCTTACGCCATTGCCGTTACGTTTTAGAACACCAATTGAGCTGTACTACGAACTGCGGTTTGAACTTGAGAAGTAATAGTGAAAAAAATCAAGAATGAAAAAGAACTACTGAAGGAAGCGATTCGGGTTGGTATGATTTATGCGGAAAAGCGCGGTGCAGCTGAATTCGATAAAGGTGATTCTCATCAGCTAAAAATCGAATATATCTATAAGTTATTGGTTCATGATAAGCAAATTCAGCCACTTGCGGAAAGTCAAATAGACGGACCCAGCATGTGCCATAAACTCGCTATTTGGATTTCCAAGCTGCTACCTGACGATCATCAGTTAAAGAAATAGCAAAACTATTCAGCACAGCAGGTAATTCGTATGTAAGTTCTTAAAAAGTCCGTGCATCATCCGACATGATGCGTAGGGTGGATAAGCGATCAAGCGCATCCACAAATCTAACCACAGACATTGTCGGCAACCCGCACAACGATAACCCCAAAGGTCTGGAATTTCGTCTCAAAGACTACCTCGCCCTGGTTGACTGGACCGCTCGAGCGATCAGAAATGACAAGCGTGGTGGCATATCCGCAGAACTGCCTCCAATACTGCAACGCCTTCAAATCAAACCCAAAGCATGGCTCCAAATGACAAC
>JAAEOZ010000740.1 GCA_024222685.1 Gammaproteobacteria bacterium
GCCAAATTCTGTGAAGCATAAAGAAGCCTTATTGTTGTCTTAATACAACGGCAAGCGCCGCAGTGCTGATACATTATCAATAAGGGAAATGAAAAGTAGCAAGCGGAGGCCCGCAATGCTGAAACACATCCCTGTTAGCAGCGCCTGGATAACTGTGCTAACAGAGATGATACTAGCGTTTGTTGTCGGTAAATAACAATTGTTTATTACAACTTTGCGATAGAGGTGGAATTATTTAGTTTAAAACGGTTTTCAGTGCGCCCAGGCAGAAATCGACATTTTTGTCGGTACAACCTGATCCCATCAGGCCGATACGCCAGACTTTTCCAGCAAACGCGCCTAACCCAGCGCCAATTTCGAGGTTAAACTCATTTAACAGTCGACCTCGGATTGCTGCGTCGTCTACGCCTTCTGGAATATTGACAACGTTTAACTGGGGCAACCGATACGCTTTGTCTACGGCCATTTCAATGCCTAAAGACTCCAGACCGGTTACCAGTTTATCGTGCAGTCGTGCGTGTCTGGCCCAGGCATTCTCC
>JAAEOZ010000741.1 GCA_024222685.1 Gammaproteobacteria bacterium
CGAATCGGTTGGGCAATTGTTATCATACTACTAGTTTTTATTGTAACTTATTACCTGTAAATCATGAGGTTTCCTGTCAGAACAATTATAGCTCTGTTTATGTTTATCCTCGTCAGCGGTTGCATTAATCCACATGCAGTAAATCAGTATTCCAGCAGCCGAGGCTGGTACCAGGTCAGGCCAAGCGATACACTTTACTCAATTGCATGGAGATATGGACTGGATTACCGGGAGCTTGCGAAATGGAATAAAATTTCAGTTAATTCTACCATCTATCCAGGTCAAAAATTGCTACTGATTAAGCCGTCTGGGGGGCAGGCATCAATAGACGCTAATCAGTCAGATAAACAAATTTCTCAGACTTCGGAAGTTGCAGCCGATACATCTAGTGAAGGTCGGCAAAGTGTGATCAGCTCAATTTACCAGGGTAATGATCCGCGTAGTTGGCTCTGGCCTACCAAAGGGAGATTAATCAGTACTTTTTCCGCCGGCAAGCTGGATCGTCGGGGTATTGATATTGCCGGCAAGCTTGGTCAACCAGTGATTGCCGTGGCCGATGGTAAGGTCGTATATAGTGGTAATGGTTTGGCAGGTTATGGTAATCTGATCATTATAAAGCATAGCGACAGGTATTTAAGCGCTTATGCCTACAGCCAACAACGTCTTGTTAAAGAGGGCACCACTGTTAAGGCGGGAAACGTGATAGCAAAAATGGGTAATTCAAAGAGCACTACAGCGCGTCTACATTTTCAGATCAGGAAGAATGGTAAGCCTGTAGACCCCATGATTTTTTTGCCAAAGCAATAGACTTCAAATACCTTAATTAAATGGGATTAATTGAATGACCAAGCCGACTGATACGTCGCTAATTGAAGATACAGAAATTCCGGCAGAAGAACTCGTCGAGGATTTGCTGGTAGAAGGCGAAGCAGCAGATATGGATGAGGATAGCAATGAAGAAGACCATGTCACAGTTGTCGACGCGAATACCAACGATGACGAAGACAGTACCGTTGTTGAGATTGACGGAGAAAAGATCGCTGAGCGCCGTCAGCCTGTAGAACGTAGAAAAACACCGACACGCAGGTCGACAGATGCGGATCCTACCAAACTTTATCTTAAGGAAATCGAAGTCTCACCGCTACTAACTGCAGAAGAGGAAGTTTATTATTCCCGACTTTCACTCAAAGGAGATACTGAAGCCAGAGACAAAATGATCGAATGCAATTTGCGCCTTGTAGTTAAAATTGCACGAAGATACATGAATCGGGGGCTGGCCTTACTGGATTTAATCGAAGAGGGTAATCTGGGTTTAATACGAGCGGTTGAAAAATTTGATCCCGAGCGGGGTTTTCGTTTTTCTACCTATGCAACCTGGTGGATACGCCAGACCATCGAACGCGGATTAATGAATCAGACCAGGACCATACGTCTGCCGATTCATGTCATCAAAGAGCTGAATACCTACTTGCGCGCGGCCCGTAAGCTAACTCAGGAGCTCAATCGTGAAGCAACCTCAGACGATGTTGCCAGGTTATTAAATAAGCCGAAAAAAGATGTTGAGAAGATGTTTCGGCTGGCCGATCGCGTATCATCATTTGATATCCCAATGGGTGGCGAAGGCGAGCGGCCTTTGCTGGATGTTATTCCTGATGAGAATAACACCGATCCATCGAGTATTCTGCAGGACGAGTCAGTCATGGAACATCTTGATGAGTGGCTGGATCAGCTAGATGAAAAGCAACGCGATGTCGTGGTACGTCGCTTTGGTTTACGTAATTATCCGCGTGGCACGCTTGAAGAAGTCGGCGGTGAACTCGGCGTTACCAGAGAAAGAGTCAGGCAGATACAAATGGATGCTTTACGCAAGCTTCGCCGAATTCTGGAGCAAAGTGGGTATTCCAGGGATAATATTATTGAGTGATTAGGGTTTTTTCGAAGTACTTGGGTTCTGAAAAAACACTCTGGAAATAGCAAGCTCTACAGAATACTACTGGGAAAGTTAACCGGACAGCAGTGAACGTAATTATTTCATGTGGTATCTGCACATTTCTCCTGGTTGCGCTATATCTTCCCTGTTTTGCGCAACCGTCACCACCTGCTAACGAACGAGACCGGCTAACTCCAGATGACCTTCTGGCCGGCAAATTTACCCTGGAAGGGCCCGTTCATAACGGTTACTTTATGCCTGTCGGATCTTACGCAGCGGCTAAGCACAAGCTGTTTGCTACTCTGATAGTGCCTGAAACAAAAGTCTGGCCATTTGGGAATTTCCCCGGAGTCAGTGTGCAAATATTTCGCAGTGGTGACCGGTTAATTCCGGTAACAAGGGATATTATCAGGGCAGATAATGAAAAAAACCGCTCGAATATTATCTTCTCACCAGGTCGGGTCTGGTCGGAACCTGGTGACAAGGGGCTATCCCGAGCTTCTTTTCCGTTTACATTGACACACCGAATATGGAATCGATCACATAGTGGGCTCGCCACATTTCTATTCGATGATTCGGTGGTTTCACCAATGGTATTCCAAATCGTTCAGGAAAATTCCCCAGGCGTCAAATTTGACGCCTGGGGGCGACTACCGATTAGGCTGGTCCATGAAAAGATAGATGATCTGGAGCGAGTCACAGCCGAATACGAACGAGAGATGGGTGATCGGCTGAATGTTCGACCTTTCGAGGAATTGGCGGCGAAGTATGGGAATGCAGGTAAGAAAGTAATCACACGCTGGCCCGAATCAGAGAACCAGTCAGTGAGTGGTTTGTTTGTAGATGGTGTTCTCTATGTCAGAGATTGCCAGACACGATTTGGTCCTTATCCGTATTGTGACGAAATGCGACATGGCGTTTATTCATTAACCAAGTCTCTGGGCGCCCTGGTTGCGATGTTATGCCTGGCTCAGAAATTTGGAGACCAGGTATTCGATTTGAGGATTAAGGATTACGTCAAAGTATCAGCTGTGCACGATGGCTGGGACAAGGTCACATTCGCCGACGCATTGAATATGATAACGGGTGTTGGAGATGCACCCGCTGATTCTGATATTGTAATTACAGATAGCTTCCCACCGTATAACCAGTTCATGGCGCAACCAAGTGCAAAGGAGAAACTTGCGGTTGCATTTACCAGTAAAAACTACCCCTGGGGTCCAGGGGAGATAATCCGTTACCGCAGTATGGACACCTTCATCCTCGCGTCCGCGATGGATGGATACTTAAAATCACAAGAAGGACCAGCCGCCAACATCTGGGATATGGTGTTAGGAGAAGTGTTGAGGCCGATAGGCGTATTTCATGCGCCAATGATTCACACTATCGAACCCGATGGAAGTCGTGGGATACCGATACTGGGTGAGGGATTTTATCCGACATACCATGACATCGTAAAAATAGCACTACTTTTACATAACGACGGTAGACATCGCAATAAGCAATTGTTGAGTACGAAAAAACTGCGAGAGGCACTCTACCAGACAGAAATAAGAGGAAAGCAGCTTCCAGCAGGGTCACATATTTCTGCAAGTAGCTATCACATGTCGTTCTGGCATGTTCCGATTCAACTTCAAAATTGTAGAACTAACGTTCCGAGGATGTCAGGCTGGGGGGGGAATACAGTATTGTTACTGTCTTCTGGGATAGTAGGCTTCGTAGTACAGGATGGAGGAGTTTCTCGAAATAAGCCCTTGATTGCGGCTGCAACATTGCTCCGTCCTGAATGCCATAAAGTTGATCCAGGTGCCAATTTTTGAATTCGACTGGAATGCCCGCCTTGGGCAGATTCTGTTGGAAAACCAATTTAATGTTGTTGTTTTGTCAGCTACCGATTGGGGTGACGACGGTATCTATATTGACACAATTACTCTGTTACGACCCTGATCTTTAGCTTTGTATAAGGCCGAGTCTGCTCTTGTCATGATATCGTCAAGAGAAAAATTTGGTTTGCTATCTGCTATTCCCAGACTTGCAGTTAACTTAACTGTTGTATTAGTTGTTGTAACAGCAATTTCAGTAAAAGCTATACGTAATTTTTCGGCCAGTGCAACTGCCATTTCTGAATCGGTTTCTGGCAATATCACACCGAATTCCTCCCCGCCAATTCTACCAGCTATATCAGTTTCCCTTATGATAGCTTTTATCTTTCTGCCTACAGCTCTAATAGCTTTATCCCCAATACCATGGCCATGTGTATCGTTAATTTTTTTGAAAAAATCAATATCGAGCATAATTATTGAATATTTACTTTCATTGCGTTTTGTCTGTTCCTGAATAACTTTGCCCAGGTAAAGAAATGAGCGTCGATTATTTAGTCCGGATAATTCGTCGGTTCTAGCCAGTTTTTCTGCTTGTTTCCTTGCTTCAACTAATTCCCTGGTTCTATCATTAACCTTCCTTTCCAATTGTTGATTCAGATCATTTAATTTGTTTCTGGTTTTTTCAACGTTACTCCATGCTGAAGCCAGCCGCCAACTACCAGAAAACATCACTGATAATAAAACCAGTGTTGCTAGCAAATATTTTGTAGCTTTTTTCCATGCCGATTCGTATAAACTATCTACTGGTCGAAATAATACAAGTTTCCAGAAATAATCAGCCTCTGAAAAATTTGAATCAGCAGTAGTAAATACCTTTTGGGCTCGTTTGCTTTGTTTAACACTTTCTATAAGAGGATAAATGGTTGTATATGTCCATAGGCCATTTTCATCTTCAAATTGATCATGATCTGAAGACAGTATGTTACGCCATGCTGATGAATAATAATTTTGCATTGATGCATCTTCGTTTCCATACATAAAGCCCCACTCAAGCTCTGTTGATGGCCCTTTCAACCAGTGACCACTTAGGTTGACAAGCCAACTATTGGAACTACTGGTGGACATCATATGATTTAGCTCAGACAACATATTTCCCCCAAAATAATTTAGTAATACAATCCCCTTCTTTTCACCTTTGTTATTGAAAACAGGTGTGCCAATTCTAAGCATTGGTTTCTCAGGCTTTTCAACTTTTCCATTCTCAATATTCAGGTCAAATGGTGAAATGAAAAACTCATTGTGCTTCAGTTTCACGGTATCGGTGAAATAGTACCTTCCAGATTTATTTTGTAATAATTCCATTGGTACCAGAGTTGGATTACTGTTATTGTAGTTAACTCTGACCCTTTCCTGACCCGTCATATCAAGCCAGCGTATCTGATCATAGATGCCTTTAATCTCACTAAAAACAGGCCAGTCAGCCGGCGGTTGTTGATATTGTTCGGGCAGTTCACTATTTATTAAATTTAACAGGCCATCTTCAGAAGCAAGATATGTCAAATCAGTTATAAACACTTGAATTATTGAGTTTATAGCTCTCTCACCCACATGAATTGTTGCCCGCTCTGATGTTCTTGTTTTGATTTTTTCAACATCAGTTTCTGACTTAAATATCGAGTAAGCGCCAAAAAGGGTTATTGTGGCAATTGGTATAAACAATGCTGCCAGATGTTTTCTGAATTGTTTTCTTAGATTTTGCTGATTACCAATTTTCGGCATGACAATAATTTGCCTTTCTTGATTAAAAAAACCTCCCTGTTATTTTGTAAGTATAGTAAACAGTATAACAAACACAGGTAAAACACTCATCCTGGTAGTCCTGCAACCACGCGAATTTAACTCATAAGCGAATCTGTGTCGGAAATTCATCAGCCACCACTTTCGATGTTATTCGCTTTTGAAGTCTTCTCAGTGATTATTATTAGTTTCAACCTATTAGTAGTAAACAAGTATCACTTGCGCCATGAGGGTAGAGCCGAACGTAATAGCCCCGCGGCATATGGCCAGTCCGCCCGGCAACCATCCACTATTACCGGAAACCTCACTCGCCGGGCCTTCCCCCACACGGTCTCTTCGATTGAAGAACAAAGGTCCGCATCACCACATGTTGCAAACTCTGTTTCAATGCTGTCCGACGGAAAATGACTCAGTATTTCGGCGGTTTTCGCCAGCGAGAGCCGGGCAGAGAGAATACGTCCCGACTCTGCTCTTTCGGCAAGCGCCGTCAGTACCGCAGCAGCCATTAAATATCCGGTCGCGTGATCTAAAGCCTGAACGGGTAAGGGGCAGGGTGTATCGATGCCCCGCGAATTCATACCCGCATTGGCAATACCGCTGCTCATTTGCACCAGACTGTCAAAGCCGCGCCGATAGCGCCAGAGACCAGACCAACCATAGGCGCTCAGAGAGACGATGATTAATTTAGTATTGAGTGAACGACATTGTTGATCACCAAACCCGAGGCCATCGAGTGCGCCGGGACGATAGCCGTGCACCAACACATCCGCGTTCGACACTAGTTCGATAAACAGATCGCTATCTTCCTTAACCCTTAAATCGAGCCCGGTACATCGTTTTCCAAGTGTCATTTCCGCGGCATTAGCGGAGTCGTCCCATAAGTCTACAGGATCTATTCGTAGTACATCCGCACCATAGGCGGCGAGGAAGCGTGTGGCCACAGGTCCCGCAATTACCCGAGTTAAATCCAGTATCTTAAGCTTGTTCAACGGTTTACCGGGCAGGCTCATTAACGTCTGATTATCCACAACCCCATGATCTTCCCAGGCAATCAGCGACTCCGCCATGATTGCCCTGCCCTGAGGATGATCACGCCACTGATGGATACTAAGCATTTCAGCCGCACAACCACCAGCTTCAACAATCGCTGTTTCCAGCGCACCCGAATCCCAGCGTTTTACCGCCTGCTCAACATCTGTACGATCATCTTTACAGGCCAGAACCTTCAGGGCGCATTTCCTGTGATGTGGTGCATTGGTATGCAACCTGATCCAGCCATCTCTGCAGCGGTAATCGCCCGCAATTTCATCCCACATTGGGGGTAATTGCCAACCATCGGGTACGATACTCTGGTCAAACCAGAGTGACGCCAATCTTCGATTAACCTGAATCCGGCCACTCGATCGGTTTTCACAGAGTTTAGATAACTTTGACAGAGATATCGCCGCTGCCATAATTGAACAGGTTGCCAGTCGAGTTGTCTCGAAACAGGAAGGTAAATAGCCACTCCCCACCACTGATAAACAGCCCTCATCGATTTTATCGCCGTCATCCTGCCGACCCAATGAAAGGCTATTGAGAATATGTTGTAACATTGCCGTTATATATCTTTCGAAGTTCAGGTGTTTGCAAACTAACACAAAGACTGCAACCAACAAATAAATGTTGTTGGAAATCAAGGAGTCAGGCACGAATGGCACTTACTTAAGATGATATTTACCTAATGTAGGGGCGTGATTCATCGCGCCCGTTTTTGTATCGGTAAGTCGGGCGCGATGCCCGGTGGTTATTGCGCCCTACGGGGCTGTATTGGTGGAAGGAGGATACGTGAGTTGCTACAACCTTTAAAATGTGCTGATGATGAAGGAGGCGGTAGGAGGTGTCATTTGTGAAGAATTCAAAGGGTGTCAGTAAAACAAAAGGGATTTTATCTTTAGTATGTGGATTTGCAATCTCCTATGCACTGGCGACAGGTTTTAAATGGATGCAAGATAGATACAAATTTAGAAATCCCTGAGACTGTTTTAGGTATTTTGGCGGGCGTTTAAAATAAAAAACTACCCATTCAGCAAAATAGCCGCGACAACCGCTCGATCTTCGGCAATCAGTAGATTAAAAGTACGGCACAACGCGCCGTTATCCATCACTTCCAGGCCGATCCCTTTCTGGCC
>JAAEOZ010000742.1 GCA_024222685.1 Gammaproteobacteria bacterium
ATCAATGAGTACATGATAGCACTACCCTGTCTGAAAGTTGTGATTTGTTTAAATTGGGAAGTAACCGAAAAATTGAAAATTAAAGCAGATGTGAACGAATTGAATCAGGGTAACCGTTTTAAGCGGGCCGCTATCAGCCAACAGATTTCTATTGTGGTTCTGTGACTGGGCGTCTCGGCACTAACCCTGATCGCCAGACTCAAGTTCCTCCCACCTTTGGTATAATAATTCCAGTTGCCGTTCAGAGGATTTTAATTCCTGTTCTACTTTGCTAATGATATCCCCGTTCTGCTGGAAAAACCCCGGTTCGGCAAATTGTTGATGAATGTCCGCTATCTTTGATTCAAGTTTTTCTATTCTGGAAGGCAGGGTTTTAAGTTCCTTACTCTGCTTTTGTTTCTGCGGGAATTTCGCATTAGGAGTAATTGTTTTTTGTTTACTCGGGGTGGCAGCCGATTCTTCTACCGATTCGGGACGCTGTCTTAGCCAGTCTTCATAACCCCCAACATATTCGTTAACTTCACCGGGTGCGTCAAACACTAAGGTGCTGGTAACGGTATTGTCTATAAATTCGCGGTCGTGGCTCACCAGAATCAGGCTGCCGGTAAACTCGATAAGCATTTCTTCGAGTAACTCCAGGGTATCCATATCGAGGTCGTTGGTAGGTTCATCCATTACCAGTAAGTTGAATGAGCGAGTGAACAGTCGAGCCAGTAACAGGCGATTACGCTCTCCACCCGATAGCGCTTTAACCGGCATACGAATCTGTTTTTCGTTAAAGAGAAAGTCTTTTAAATAACTGATAACGTGTTTGGAACGGCCGTTTATAGTGACTTCGTCACTATTACTGGCGAGGTTTTCACGAACCGATTTCTCCAACTCTAAGGTCTCTCGATGCTGATCAAAATAAGCGATATCGAGTTTGGTTCCGGTACTAACTGTGCCCTGTTGTGGAGAAAGTTGTTTGAGCAACAATTGAATCAATGTCGACTTACCACAGCCGTTCGCACCAATAATGCCGATTTTTCCACCCCTTAGCATTTTATAGCTAAAGTTTTTAACTATGGTTTTATCGGACCAGGCGAAGCTGATATTGTCTGCCTCGATGACATTCTTTCCCGAAAGCGCTGATTTCTGAGCAACGATTTTAACTTTTCCGCCAACCTCTCGGCGCTGCGCTCGCGCCTCGCGAAGCTTCTTAAGCGCTCGAACACGGCCTTCGTTGCGGGTTCTTCGTGCCTTGATACCCTGGCGTATCCATACTTCTTCCTGCGCCAGCTTTTTATCGAACAGTGCATTGTGGGTAGCTTCGTTATCGAGCAATGCCTGCCTGGCTTCGCAGTACTTATCATAACTACCTGGCCAGCTGGTTAGCTGGCCACGATCAAGATCAAGAATGCGCGTTGCAAGCGCTCTGAGAAATGATCGGTCATGGGTGATAAATAGAAGGCTACCGTTAAACTGGGTTAAATAGGCTTCCAGCCAGATGATGGATTCAATATCGAGGTGGTTGGTAGGTTCGTCGAGTAGTAGCAAGTCGGGTTCTGCAACCAGCGCCTGACCCAGCAATACTCGGCGTTTCATTCCACCGGAGAGGGTATTAAATTGCGCCTCGGCGGGTAAACCGAGTTTTGAAATTGTAGTCGAAATCCGGTTCTCCAGATTCCAGCTATTAGTCGATTCTATTTTGTCCTGCAATTGCTGCATGCGATTAAGTACTGAAGTATCTGTAGCCGCTTCTAGCGCCAGATGGTGCCATTCAGTAATCACGCTGGCTAATTGTCCGATACCCTCTGCCACACAGTCGTAGACGCTACCCTGCATGTTTTCTGGCACTTCCTGTTGCAATTCAGAAATTTTCAGGTCACGCGAATAAATCATTTCACCATCATCGGCTTTGACATGCCCGGCGATGATTTTTAACAGTGTCGATTTACCCGTGCCATTTCTGCCAACCAGGCAAACACGCTCGCCCGATTCGATGGTAAAACCGGCCTGATCGAGCAGCGCATGGTCGCCAAAACTGTGATAGATATTCTTTGCAGTTATCAGGTTCATGAGGCAGGTCTGATTTCAGGAGGCGCTATTATACGTATTGCGGGGTTATTTCAAATAGATTAGTAACTCTTCGAAATCAGACGATAAGTTAAGTACCTGTTTGTGCGTTGTGCCGTTAGTTAAATCAGCCACCGTCAACACATGCTGACCCGGTCCGAGATCCGCAAGATAAAAGCTGCCATCTTGCCTGGTGGCTGTACGCCTGGACACCGAAGCACGTTTGTTACCATCCAGATATTCCCAGTCGACGACAACACTCGCACCTACTGCTAGCTCACCATATTGATCAAATACAATACCGGAAATGGTATGCGAACCCTGGTCTACGATTATATTCAGGTAAGGGGGTTGACCACTCTGTAGTTCATAACCACTTATCGATAGCACAATGCCATCATGAGTAGAGTAGAAGGTTAAAACCCCTACTGGCACATTGGCTAATTCAAATGAACCAATGCTATCCGAGGTAACAGCTCCTTCCCATTTTATGGTGTCCTGACTTCTGACTTTTAACCTGAAATCCGGTACTGCAATATTGTTTAAATTAAGAACCTGGCCACGGAGTATGTTCACAGGTCGCAAAGCTAGCTGGATATGAAACTGCGAGTAAGGCGGAGTAATACTGACTTTTTCGTAGTACTGCCGATATAGCCCGCGAGGTGTTATCTTTAGCTCATAATCATCTGAAGCAGTAACCTTATCTAGCTGAAAATATCCATCAGCATTTGATTTGGTAATATGTTTTTCATTTAGCGAAGGCGAATACAGGTTTACCCTGTCATTGCTGGAGTGAAACCCTCTGTCGGTATAAATCTGGCCCGAAACTGAAACTGCAACTGGTTTATAACCAGGCTCTTTTACAGGTAGATCGGGTTTGTTAATAGCTTTTTCGACCTGGTTGTCTGTCAACGGGAAATCTTTTACACGGTTGGTGTCAACATGTTCCTTATCCGGTTCTATATGTACAGGTTTGATATCATTTGTTTCGTGATTCAAGTCGAAGCTGCAGCAAATATGAGGTGAATCGATGGAAAAACTAATTACTATAGCGGCTATAGCAACTATTAATATTAACATCCCTGAAGATCGAAATGCCCGCAAGTCAAATTCCAAGCCATTGAGTCACCTGTCCAGTATACAATAATGTGATCACAAACAATAAAATAGAATGGAGGAGCCGAAGATTGCGCTAGTTGAATGACATGTCAGATTTGTTACCCTTCATCAACCTTTCCCCGTAACGACTTCGTCCTATCCTGCCGCTAATGCCTTACTCCAGCTCGAAACTGTAAACATCGCCGCCGGTGGTGAGGCTTCCGGAAAGTGCGGCGTTGACCATGCCGCCGTCGGGAGCGGCGACGAATAGTTCAAAACGGCCATCTTGCAGTTGATCCGCCAGGTAGAGCAATTTGGCGCTGTCCGCGTACCAGGCGAAAATATTTCCGCCATAGCTGCTGGTTACATCACCGCCGCTGACCATCGGACCCGATACGCGCGCACTCAGGGCACCATCCGCTGTACTACTATACAGATGGATGGGATCTCCCGAGCCGATTCGTGCGCGATAGGCCAGCCAGGCGCTGTCTGGCGACCATTGAAACCCGGTACCGACCGCGCCGCCCGAATTGAGCGGTTCGGAAACCTTGAGGTTGAAGCTGCCATCCGCGGCGCTGACGTAGAGTTCCTGCAGCGAAGCGTTATCCTGACGTGCGGTGTAGGACAACATCGATCCGTCGGGCGACCATTTGTAGCTCAGCAGTTGGCCTCCGGAGACTAATGCGCCGGAAACCACCCGGTTCGCCGATCCATCGGGGCCGCTGACGAACAATTCCATTAACCCATCGGTAATCTGGTCCGCACGATATGCGATTTCTGATCCATCGGGCGACCAGGCGAAGTCGAAAACGTCGCCATTGGCGGGCATCACTGCGACGCGGGTATTGCCGCTGCCGTCAGGCCTTACGCTGTAAAGCTCGGTCAGATTGTCGAGCACCACGTCGCCGCGATAGGCGAGTCTCAAACTGTCCGGCGACCATGCGAAACTGGAGACATAGCCGTTTGCAACCGGTTGCTGCGATACACGGCGGTTGTCCGACCCGTTTGCCGTGCTGACGAACAATTCGGTGATGCCGTCCTGGAGTTGATCGGCCCGGTAGGCGATGTAGAGGCCATTCGGAGACCAGGCATAACTACTCCTGACGTTGGCCCCTGGCGCGGGCATGCCCGAGACCCTGATATTGTCGGCGCCGTCGGCATCGCTGACAAACAATTCCACCGTGCCGTCGGTGAACTGGTCCGCACGGTAGGCGACCTTGCATCCATCGGGGCGCCATGTGAAATCATTCACCGTGCCACCAGCTACCAGGTCGCCCGACAGCCGCTGCGGCGTGGCGCCATCGGGCGAATTGGCGAACAATTCCATCGCCAAATCCTGGATTGCACGAAACGCGACAGCGTCACTGCCGGGTGACCAGCTATAATCCCATGCGACATCGCCCGACGCCAATGGAACGCTGACCTTGCTGGCGCCGGATCCATCCAGCGCGGCGACGAACAGCTCATTCACGCCGTCTGTATCCTGGTCCGCCAGATAAGCCACGTAGCGCTTATCCGGGGATATGTTGAACGAATGTACGTCTCCGTTGGGTGCCAGCGGCGAGTTAAGGCGGTATACGGTCGCGCCGTCGAGCGTTGCCAGGTAAAGGTCGACGCGATCATTCAGATCCTTGTCCGCACGAAACACCACGAACTGGTCGGCAATCTGTGGATCGATCGGCTCGAGGTCCTTCATATGCAGCGCCTTTATCAGAATTTTCAGCAGGTAACCACTGCTGTTGCCCTGGTCATCGGTTGCGGTAACTTCGAAAGCGAGCCGCATGTCATTGTCGGCTGGCGGCACGTGAAAGCGCGCGTGTGCCGAGTGTGCGTCGTGCAGTGTTACCGGCGGACCTTCGATTTGTTTCCACTTCCAGTCGACGATCAGCCCGTCGTCTTCACCGGTCGCGTCGAGGCTAACCGTCAATCCTGCAAATGCTTCGCCAGACCAGGTCGCGTCAATGGTGGGCCCTGGATTTGCCGATGAAGTGTCGACGGAATCGGTGAAATCTATCGGATCACTTCCACCATCACCGCATGAAATCATTCCGGCGGAGATACCGCCAATCAACAGGTATCTGAAAAACAGTCTGATATTTCGCATGTTATCCTCCTGGCGTCTGTACACGGGTAAATGTCCCGCAGTCAATGGAACCTGTGGCAGGCCACGCAACTTCCCGAAAGCCTGCCAAGTGCAAAGTAATTTGGTGGATCGGCGCTCGCATCGCGCATCGCGATGTGGACGCTGGACTTGAACTGGTCGATATGCGCGTCGAGCACAAGGTGGTTGGTCCTGATGCTGGCAGCACCGAGTGAGTCGGCGCTGGCGTCGATGCGCGATAATATCGCGATGACGCGTTGCTGTTGTTCGCTGCTGACCGTTTTGTCATCCAGCAGTATTTTATCGAGTTGTTCCATGTATAAACTGAGCATAGCCATCTGACTGGTGACCTGTTCACGCTCGAGGTAGACAAAATCTTCCGGGTAGGTCTCCTTGCGGATGTGGGCGCAACCCGCGGCCAGACTGGAGCATAACAATACGCTCGCCAGCAATCGAAGCCAGTTTTTACCAGGATTTGATGTACTTGTCGGGTACCTGTATTTCACGACTGTCGCCGTCTCCTGCGTAGTGAATCGATTAATCCTTTATCCAAAATTCAAAAGCTTGCACATACAAGTAGAACACCTCCTGGCGTGTCCTATTTTGACTTGAATCAGTATCGTTGGATTTCGAGAGGCTTCGGGGAATGGGATGAGTTACCTGAGGAAAAATTACAGGATGAGTCAAAAGCTGAATCAGGGGAATTATTTCTTCTTAGTTGGTGGCAAATTCAAGGTTAAAGTGCACCTATTGGTTTAAAGAGTAGGACACGGCAGGTGTAAGTGACAAAAAATTCCATAACACCAAAAACCCTCAACTCAACTCAAAATACGACCTACCCCTCATCGACCCGCCCCCGCAACATTTTAGTCTTCCCCCGCCGAACCTTACTATCAACCCGCCGAACCTGTGAATTTTTCGTAGGCCTGGTCGGCCGCCTGGCCTTCTTCACAACCGCAACACTTCTTACAAGTTCCTGTAACCGTTCCAGCGCAGCCTCACGATTTTTCTCCTGAGTCCGAAATTGCTGGGCTTTGATGATAATTACACCTTCCTTGTTGATTCTTTTATCACGCAGTACGAGTAATCGTTGCTTGTAAAAATCCGGTAGCGACGAAGCATTAATGTCGAAACGCAAATGTATGGCTGAGGAGACCTTGTTAACATTTTGCCCGCCCGCGCCCTGCGCACGGATTGCGCTCAGGTCGATTTCATCGTCGGCTATCGATAGGTTATTTGATATCTGCAACACGGGTGGTGGTCGAAACTAAATATACACTATAGCCTGTTGCTGGATTTGAAAACAGATATGCCAGGGGAAAGATGGATTGGAACTTACATTATATTGATCGATCCAAAAGGGTAGTTTTACAACAAAGAATAAAAAATGAGTCCTGACAATATAGTCAATATCCTGGTTTATCGCTGGGCTGGTTCGTGGGGGCCGTTCAAGGTTTCCATCCCCTGTGGCGAATGTGCCTTGACGCACGATGTCATTAGCGACACGATTGATAATGAGCTGGCTGGGATTCCTGTTCAGGTGACCACTCTGGACTGGCTCGATCATTGGTGGAAACCGTTGTTGAAGGGCGGCTGGCATGCGCCGATAGTTCTCGTCGAAGGACGGGTCATCAGTCAGGGTGCTGCGCTCAACCGGGGAGTTTTAACCCAGGCGGCTATCGAGGCCCATGCTGCCAGAAATCCGATTGAAAAGAATATTGTCTTTGGTAAATCGAGTTGTCCTTATTGTGTTCTCGCCAAACAACAGCTCGACGAATCGAATATGGATTATGAATACCATGATGTGGTCAGCGAACCTCGGGCCCTCTACGAAATGTTGGCGCGGGTTAAGCCGATTATTGGTGCTAAAACGCCAGTCACCGTGCCACAAATCTGGCTCGATGGGCATTATGTCGGTGGCGCTGATGAATTGAGCGCACACTTGCAAATCAAAGTCGAACCGAACCCTGATCGAGGACAGTGTTCGATGTCACCTGTGCGTTAGTGGCGGCATTTAGTTCACCTAATTCTGACTCGAGGCCCTCTCCCGAATCATCTTCGGTATAATAGAGGTACGTGAAAACAACTTCATAGACACAACCTGAGAATAGTTAAGGTGAAGATATGTGCGGACGCTTTTTCCTGGATAGTAATATTGGCGAGATTGTCGAACACTACAATGCACCGCCGCCGGATATATTTACTGCGCGATACAACATAGCGCCGACCACACCGGTGGTGGCACGCACTGACAGGGAATTAACATTTTTCCGTTGGGGCCTGGTTCCTTCCTGGGCAAAAGATTTATCGATTGGCAATCGTATGTTCAATGCCAGGGTGGAAACCATTGCCGAGAAACCATCCTTCCGACAGGCTTATCGACGACGACGCTGTCTTATTGCTGCGAATGGTTTTTACGAGTGGCGATCTGAAAACGGTGTTAAGCAGCCCTATTGTTGTCATATTGGTCAACAGCTATTTTCGCTGGCCGGTATCTGGGAACAATGGCAGGATGCAGAGGGTAACCATTTGCAGTCATGTGCTGTAATAACCACCGAAGCGAAAGGAAATATGCGCGATATTCACCAGCGAATGCCGGTTTATATCGATCCACAGGATTATCAAAGCTGGCTCGACTGTCGCAGTGAAAAGACAGATATTGCTGATGAATTAGTCCGCCAGACAAACCCGCAATATCAATACTTCGCGGTGAGTACAGCGGTTAACAATTCACGGCACGAAGGCGCTGACCTGATTCTGCCGCTGGTTTGCTAAGCAGATTATTCGGTTTCGGCTCCACCGTTTCGTATCAGTGTTTTGAGGCGCTCATCGGTGAATGCCTGTTCGAGCTGTTCGACTGACTGATCGACGGCTGCCTGCAGATCTTTGCCACATTCTGTCACTTCGCGATGCCATTGTTTTAGGTAGGCGTCAGTGCCTGCCATTTTGGCTCGCATCGCTGCTTTATCGATGGCCTCAGCAAAACGATCACTTAGTACTGCCCTGACAGTTTCCCTGCGTTCTTTGGCAGTGACCTGTGCCGGGATATCGCGCCAGTAGATTGTGGTTAACCTGGCCATAGTGCTGCTTCCTGTAGTCGAGTCAACGAAATAAGTCGGGCGAGTATAATGAGCCTTATTCTGTAAATCCAGAGAATTCGACGAGAAAAAACCCGACTAAAAGCCGGGTTTAAACAGGCTGAACTGTAGTTACAGGCTCGGTGTGAATGTATGCTCGAAAGCGCCGTCCCAGTCAATACCGTTAGGATAAATCGATCTGAGATAGTCGGCATTGTCGAGGGCCGTACTGCGCCAGTCCATCGGGTCTGTACCCTGATTTTGTTCCTGACCTGAAAACCCATCGACAAATACAGCATTAAGAAAATCATTGCAGTCGTCACCGACATTCTCGCACTGGCCACCAGTGAAGTAACTGGCTGGTAACTCGAGTGCGGTATTTATCATATCGATGGAAGGGTTAAACGGTAACCAGCTACCGCCTGTTGCCGG
>JAAEOZ010000743.1 GCA_024222685.1 Gammaproteobacteria bacterium
ACAAATAAGATCGTGCCTTTTGCGTTGAGATTATCCATCCAGTAACCTGCCTTTCTATTTTGAATGAAATTATTTTATCATAAAAATAGTTCGAGCCTATCTACAAATTAAAGGTTCAAGAGAATGCGATGTCTTCGATCCCCCAACACTTGGTTCTGCGCAAGTGGATGCCTGAAAACCTCATAATGAGGATAATCAACATATCGATAATCGGAATCGGTTTCATCACAACTTTGTTTTTGCCGGATTTGGTCCGTTTTCTTTCAGCGACTCGGTTCTCCCATCGGAATCCGAACTCGTGTAAATATCGAGATAAATGTTTGGCGCTCGTGTAGTGAAACACTCCAATTTGTGCGCGTTTAAATGTAGCTGAAAATGATTCAGCCGTATTATTATGGACATCGCCTCGGGCGTATTCGCGCTTTGAATGATTCACGTGAGAATGAGCGGAGAATTGTTTGCCCATACTCACGTAGGATCGATGCGCATCGGACATTAAATGTGAATCTTTGTCAATGTGCTGATCAATAACCGGTTGCATTTGAGATACTTTTTCACCGTCTATCGGAACCGCCCGAACCGGGCCGCAGCGCTGTGCAGCAATGAGTACTCATTTTTTGGAAGTTCCTTTGCCTCGTTTGTGCTTAACCCCAGCTTGTGGGCGAGGGTTTCCACCGATATACATTTCATCCAGCTCAACCACGCCGGTTAAAAGACCCGCGTCGGATTGGTTCGGATCCATCATTTTTCGGATAGCGTGTCCCATCTTCCAGGCCGTGGGTTGGGTAACGCCGAGCCAGCGGGCCAGCACAACGGAGGATATCCCTTTGCTTGAGCTGATAATCAGGTACATAGCTTGCAGCCATTTCCACAGCGACAGTTTAG
>JAAEOZ010000744.1 GCA_024222685.1 Gammaproteobacteria bacterium
GATTGCGTTTTTACCTTCAAGTTTCATCTGACTAAACCCCTCGCTGATCGAGATAATTGCGGTGAACCAACTGCCTGACGGTCTGTGGTATGCGTTGGGTTGCAGCTTAATCGCGGCGCAGGCATAAATAAATTATTTAAAATGTATCATTAAACCAAATTATTTTTATACAGGCCATTTGAACACTCCCTGAAATTGCCCGCCGGAATTTAGCCCGGGAAACCATACAGGAAGTAATTAAAGACTACAGCTACATAGGAATTTTTTATCTAACAGCGAAGAAAATAATATTTTTCTTTATCTGCGCACTAGGACAGGATAGCCAGCTACTGATTCAACCAAAGGCCTCAAGCCTTTTTAACTAACCGAAAATTAGCGGGGTTATTATGTACGCAGCAGCACAGCTTAATGCACACTGGATGCCCTTCACCGCGAACAAAAGCTTCAAATCGAGCCCGCGATTATTCAGCCATGCCAAAGGGGTCTACCTCTACACCGATGACGGCAGGGAAATCCTCGATGGCACCGCCTGCCTCTGGTGCGTCAATGC
>JAAEOZ010000745.1 GCA_024222685.1 Gammaproteobacteria bacterium
ACCTCTGCACGTCGAATACTTGCCAACACCTGGATGTCTGCTTCGTTCATTTCATCACTTCCCCAAAATATTGACCACGATCTGTAAATACTATCTCTTCGTGAAGTGGTCATAATAGCAAAAACTAAAGGGCAGCAGCACAAAGCGACGAACCTAACCTATGGTGCCTGTTTGATGGGTAGTTTCCGGTAAGCAGCCATTCCCAATTCTAATTTTTTGACTGTATAACTCCCCATATCCATGAGATGTACAGAGCTGCATATCTCGGTTAGCACAGAGTCTGGATAACTCCTTAAATCATAGTTTCTACCGGGCTTGGGGATGTGGCCCGGGGTGAAAAAGGGGGTGAATAGTCATGCGGCGCAATGTGCTGCGCTATTACGCCCTCCGGTGCTGATGGCTATTAACACATACGCTTAGCTTAATTTCGTCGCGTTTCAAATTTGTCGGTAAGTGACAGGTTAGCCTGGCGTAGTCGTTCGAGATAAGCTGGTTTACAGCGCACGGCGAGCCCGATTGCCAGTGTATCGACCACGGCCATATGGGCGATCCTGGCTTTAATCGGTACCAGATAATCGTCATCCTCATCGAGATCGACTGCAAGGTGTAAGTGGCTTAATGTTGCCAACGGTGAGCCGCTCGCGGTTATCGAAATAATTTTTGCTCCGGAAGCTTTCGCCAGTTTACAGTTGGCAATTAAGTCCATGCTGCGACCCGAATTCGAAATCGCCAGTACACAGCTATTTTCATCGAGCATAGTTGCTGCGACGCGTTGCAGATAGGTATCGCAATAAGGCTGTGAGTTGAATCCCAGGCGAGTGAATTTTAGTTGTGCATCGCTAACCACAATACCAGCGCCGCCGACACCGTAGATTTCGATACGTTGGTTGCTCGACAATAATGCAATCGCGTCGTCAACGACCTTTTCGGTAAGCTGGCTGCGTACGCAGGAAAGGCTCGATATTGCGCCACTGATTACCTTATCGATGAGTGTAGCGGCACTGTCATTGACGTCGATATGACTATGCTGGTAATGAACCTGGCTGGCTAGGTCCTGCGCGAGGCGCAATCGAAATTCTCGATAACCGCTCAGTTTCAGGCTTCGGCAGAAGCGCACAATGGTCGGTTCACTAACTTCAGCTGCGTTAGCCAGTTCATTCATAGTGGCGTTTAGGTATTGTTGCGGTTGCTCAAGTATGGTTTCCGCCACCTTCTTTTCAGACTTGCTCAGACTTGTTTGAATGGTACGAATTTGATTGAGCATGACGCTAAAGTCGGTTAGTTTTCTTCGTGCCAGCGGCTGTCGTCTTCGAACACCAGGTGACTGGATTCCGCCGGGCCCCAGGTACCTGCCTGATAACCAGCAGGCGCTTTATCACTATTTTGCCAGGCTTCCAGTACTGGATCG
>JAAEOZ010000746.1 GCA_024222685.1 Gammaproteobacteria bacterium
ACCACCACTTATTATAGAGAAAGTAACCGAGGCACTTGGAACATTATTGCCAAACTGATCATCCACACGAACCTGCAAACGACGCAACGCACCAACAATTATTGGGCTGCTACTTGATTCTCCGGTTAAGGTTGATGCACTGTTAGCTGATACGGTGATTAAGCCACTGGTGCCATTTACACTCGCATCGGCACTGCCACCCGAAAAGCGCTTGGCTTTAATACTAAAGCTGCCTGCAGTATTATCCTCAACTGTAACATTCACGGTGCTGCCACCGGCGAATCCAAGAGTATCATTTGAGCTAAATGTTGCCGTGGCCGAACCTTCTGCTGAAAAAATTATGCTGTCTGCACTACCTACAGTATTGTCGTATTGATCAAAAGCAGTTACTACGAATGACTGACCACTACCATCTCCGGCTATAAAGGATTGATCTGTTGAAGGATTAAATGAGTAATAACTAACATTATCAGCGGTAACAGCTAAATTGATTTGTATTGCTGATGCTGGGGCTGATTCTACATCAATGTCATCGATACCGCCTGATGTGGGACTAGCGGTATAATCTATATAAGCGATACCGTTTGCATCGGTAGTTGCCGGATTTGAGCCTGTAAATATGTCACTCC
>JAAEOZ010000747.1 GCA_024222685.1 Gammaproteobacteria bacterium
CGGCGAATTCAAAGATAGCGGCAATGATAATCGCTTGCTTGACGGTGATGGCCCCGGAACCGACAGGCGTACCCATGGCATTGGCCACGTCGTTGGCACCGATACCCCAGGCCATATAGGCGCCAAAAATGATTGCCATAACCAAAAAGACCGTGCCCCACTCGGAAATAATCTCCATAACGCCCCCTAATGCCTCATAATCTGTTGAATCACCATGCCGGCTGCATCAAGGTCTGTTCGAATGTACAAAAATCGAGCAGAGTAAATCACAGGCCTAGGCACTTCCTCTCAGCCTCGGTTAACGAGCTATCAGCAGGCGCATGCGATCACCTGCCTTCTCGGCATAATCCGCCATATCTCCGATCCACTGAATCATCTGATACCAGAACATCACCGACACGGGTTTCATTTCGTCCTCCTTGGCGAAGAGGATCTGTGTCAGCTTCACACCCATCTCGTCGGTCTCGTCCTCTATCGCACTGAGCTGCTCCACCATATCCAGGACACTGGCAGCTTCGCGTCCGCCGAAGCCTGCCTCGATCAACTCATCCATCTCTTCGATTATTTTTGTTGCAAGGTCGCAGGCATCAACACATCGCTGCACCAGTTCCCGCAGCGACTCCGCCATGCCCTCTGGCACCGTCATATCGCGCTCGATCATCAGGCCTGCAATATCTTGAGCGGTGTCAGCCATGTAATCCTGCATATTCAGCAAATCGAGCAGGTCGCGTCGATCCACAGGCAGAAACAGACTTTTCGGCAGTGAGGCACGCAGTTCATGCTCGAGGTCGTCTGCCTCCTGTTCCTTGGCGAAGATGAGGTCTTTCACCTTGACGACCTCGGCCTGGTCTCCCGCAATGAGCGCTTCGAAAAGGGCCGGCACATGCGCTATACACTCGTTGACAATCCGCATGTGTGCCTGCATCGGTTTGAACGGTGACCTTCCAAGCAGGGAGGCAATTGGGTTTGTTGTTCGCATGCGAACCTCCAGTCGATGAAATAAGAAACAGCGATCACGCCGCTGCGCGGCGAATACGTAGAGTACACCCAATTTCCTTATAGAAAAAGAGGTGGAAAGATCCCTGGCGCGTTTCGGTGCTGCGCCGTTTACCGGCCACAGCGTACCTGGCGGAACTGTACGCGATTACCCCGAGGCGCGTTTCCAGATTTCCAGCACGGAGGTCATCTCCAGTATCGTCTACACCGACCGGGCAGAGTAACGAATGGTATGGAGGGTGTCTTGAGAAAAAGGTGCCGGAGGGATTATATTTTAACCATTTTCTTTGGACTCGATCGGCCTTCCCCGGGTAGCCTATCCCAATTTGATACCGTAACGCTGCTCAATCAGTTGTTTGAACCTGCCATCGCCAATCGGCTGACAATACCGGCTTGCTCGCTCAATGAGATGCCCGTCCTCTTTAGGCAATCTCATATCTGAAAAATTCGTATACGCATGGCACCTAGCTTCGAAAATACTTGATGATCCCAAGTAAGGCCGCACTCAGGAGAAATAACAATTTTCATGTGAATTTCTTTGCCGAAGTAGATTGCTCAGGTGCTAATGCACATGGCTCGACCTGGTTGAACTTTCATCTTCCTTGGCGTTGACAATCATCGAAAGTTTGCTTTTGATTTCTTGTGCACCTTCAACGTACTCGGTCGCTATCGAGTCAGATAAGCTCCCTTTATCAGGATGGGCATTAAGAACCGCTATTCGCATTCATTATTTCGAGCCCTTAAATCCATATTTGATGCATAACAAGCTTCCCAATTACATTCGTTATTCAAGAAATTGGCACTCCGGGCACCCAGTTCACTGTAGCAAGGTAGTAGCCATCTTCATTACGTTCCTTTTGTACCGACGGCGAATACAGCTCGTCGGTTACTTGAATTAGCTAAGCGGTGACTCGATTTCCTGATCCCATTCTCTATTCAGGCAGATACAGGAAATACATGATTATCTAACGGCTGTCAGATACCTGACAGCTTTACCAGTATGGTCGAGAACGGCTGTGAGTATCTATATTGGAGAAAATAGACCCCCGAACAACAATGAAAGATTCTGCTAACATCCCGATGGACTTACTCCGTTTGGTTTATCATGCTATCTCCGAACTTATTTTTTTCGCGTATACATCCAACTCGGCAGCATGCGCTTTGAATAAATTGCTTTTAGCCCGTGTAGCTATGGCAAATAAATTCTCTTCTGATTCATCAAGATCGTTGAAGTCATAGGGGACGTATCCTAGATCGATAAAAACCTCCTTATATAGTGCCAGATAGCCATCGCATGCTTCTAGCAAATGACCTATAGAAATGGTATCCGGATTACTGGCCGCGATGTTATTTTTCATGATTCGTGGCATGATGCTCCCCTGATATCGAGGCCCGTGTTACCGGCATCAAGGCATGATTACGAATTCAATGACGAAAGACGAGTCGTGCATCAATATTGGTAACAGCGAGCCTTCACTGATGGTTGATCCCTGCCGCTGTTTGCAATAACAGATGGCGGGCTGACAAA
>JAAEOZ010000748.1 GCA_024222685.1 Gammaproteobacteria bacterium
GTTAACATTAATAGCTCCGGTTATAACATAATCGGTGACGCGGCCAACGAACCATCCATCGCGGTAGATCCAACAGATCCCAACAGGATATAGTTATTGGATGGAGGCAGTTCGATACGATCAGCAGTAATTTTCGCCAGGCTGGATATGGTTTTACTGCCGATGGCGGCCAAACATGGACATTCCCCGGTTCTATTGAGCCAGGAGTTTTTCGCTCCGATCCCGTGCTCGATTCCGATTCATATGGTAATTTCTATTACAACAGTCTAACCTCAGACGGATATGATATGTGGTGCACTGTATTCAAGTCAACTAACAGCGGCGCTACCTGGGATTCCGGTACTTTTGCACAGGGTGGTGATAAACAATGGATGACTATCGATAAAACGGGTGGCATTGGCGATGGCAATATATACGCTTTTTGGACACAATTCTGGAGTATCTGCCAGCCGGGTTTTTTTACTCGTTCATCTAATAGAGGTTTAAGTTATGAAGACTGTATCACCA
>JAAEOZ010000749.1 GCA_024222685.1 Gammaproteobacteria bacterium
GTATATGTCATATACACATCGCGTTGCAACAGGCCTGAGGGCCTGTCCTGAGACACCTCCAACTTTATATGAGAGTATCGGCTTACGAGCTTCTATGTTAATTATCATACCCGGACCAAGTGTATTTACGGCTGTTATAGCATCGGCGCCGGCATTTTCGGCAGCTTTCGCTAAGTTGCCTATTTCAGGTATGTTAGGTGATAATTTTACAAATATGGGCAACTTGCTGGCATTTCTGACAGCAGCAACAATTTTGCCTGTGCTTTCGGGTGTTCCCTGGCCGGCAAGTAGCCCGAATCCGGGTGTGTGAGGACAGGAAAGCGGAAGTTCGATAGCGGAGAATTCATTAGCTGACAGTTTATCCACAACTCGCACAAAATCGTCCGGTTCTGTGCCGATAATGCTTGCTATTACGGGAATCGACACTTCATTCAAGTTTGAAAATTCCCTGGCAGTCTCTACAGCACCGGGGTTTGAATACCCGACAGCATTCAACATGCCTCCTTCAAAGGGAATAACGGTCGGGTTTTTGTGACCCTCTCTTGCTTCAAAACTAACCGATTTAATAGTGGCTGCACCAACTCCATTGACTGCAACCCGTTCCAGCAGGGATTTAGATGTGCCGAGAAATCCTGATGGAAGAACAGTCGGGTTCGACATTTTTATCCCGCACAGGTCAGTATTAAGGCTTGCTGTAGTCATTTTTTAGCCAGAACTTATAGATTAAGTA
>JAAEOZ010000750.1 GCA_024222685.1 Gammaproteobacteria bacterium
AAAATCCACAAAGAAGCCAAGAAAGCCAAAGCTCCAATCCTGGGAATAACAGGAACGGGCGGGGCAGGTAAATCATCTTTGATTGATGAACTGGTACGCCGTTTTCTGATTGATTTTCCCGAGAAATATATTGCTATTATTTCGGTTGATCCTTCCAAGCGTAAAACTGGCGGTGCATTGCTGGGCGATCGTATTCGTATGAATTCGATCAACAATGACCGGGTTTATATGCGGTCTTTGGCAACCCGTCAGGCCAATCTTGCCTTAAGCGCACATGTGGCAGAAGCCCTGACAATATTAAAGGCAGCACATTATGATATGATAATTCTGGAGACATCGGGCATCGGCCAGTCGGATACCGAAATTACCGACCATTCGGATGTTAGTTTGTATGTAATGACGCCTGAATATGGAGCGGCCACACAGCTTGAAAAGATTGACATGCTCGATTTTGCGGATGTAATTGCTGTAAATAAGTTTGATAAACGTGGTGCAAAAGATGCTATCCGTGATGTTAAAAAGCAATATGT
>JAAEOZ010000751.1 GCA_024222685.1 Gammaproteobacteria bacterium
TAAATCACTACCGATCCAGGCAAATGTAGATAAGATCAACATTGCAACAACTGGGCCTTTGATAGCCATTATCCGGCGAAACTTACTATTAGTACCTTCTGTCAGAGCAACAAAAATAGGAGCATTACCGACGGGATCAATAATGACAAACAAAGCAACAAAAGCGCTCAGGGCAGTTTCAGATAACATAATGTACTACGTATTGATTTAAAGTTTGATGATTGGAAAGTATGGATGTATCGATGTTTCGCGGTAATTATAGCAAACTCAATCGATTATCAAATAACTGTTTCGATCAGCTCAATTTATATGTTTTGTACTCGGCATATGCATTTAGCAATAGAGGCTGCATTCGCTTGCTCAATACCTTTTTTCTCGCTTCAATAACCCAGGAAATTACTATGGCCGAGGACTAGCCGTTGCCATCGAAACGCGGGGATGATAGCTTGTATCTATCCCAGTAAAGAACAGAACTCATTTCAAACATCTGAATTGAGCATTAATCCATGACTGGCGAATGGCCCCAGTTAAATTTTGAGGTAAAACTTTTGAACGCTGTAAATCCATCACCGGCTACTGACCGACTTCTTATGTCTGGTAACGAAGCCGTAAGCCGTGGCGCATGGGAAGCAGGCTGCAGAGTAGCAGCCGCCTATCCCGGCACCCCAGCGACCGAAATCCTGGAGTATGCTTCACAGATGCCTAACATGTACTCCGAGTGGTCTGTGAATGAAAAGATATCACTGGAAGTTGCCATCGGGGCTTCCCTGGCAGGAAGCCGTGCCTTGTGTGCGATGAAACATGTCGGCTTGAATATTGCCTCTGATGCACTTATGACTCAAACCCTGGTAGGAGTAAATGGAGGCCTGGTTCTCGCTGTTGCCGATGACGTTGGTCTTTCATCATCCCAGAATGAACAGGACTCCCGCTTCTGGGGCCGTTTTGCCCA
>JAAEOZ010000752.1 GCA_024222685.1 Gammaproteobacteria bacterium
CATATAAATCGTTTATCTCCTTAAAGCCATCGAGATCGACAAACATGACGACTATCATTTTCTCATATCTCAATGAGCGCTTTATCATGTAGTCCAGCCTGTCCATCAAAAACCGACGGGTTGGCAGGCCGGTTAAATTATCATGCGTTGCGAGGTACTGAAGGCGTTCTTTTGTCTGTTCATGCCTCTCGATTTCATCACGCAAACACTCGTTGAGAAAAATCTCGTTAATCGCTGTATTTGAAACTTTCCAGGACTTGGACAGGACGACGATCTGCCAGATTATTGAAGTGATCGCGAGGACAGTATGAAACGTTGATGCCTGAAGGAAAAAATATACAGTCAACGGCAGCATTGTTAATGCATTCAAAGTCAGATAATACAGCGGCATTAAAGTATAACCCGTGCTGGCTACTGAAATCATCGCCGACAGTATGATGAAAAAAAACATTTCGTGATGAATTTGCAGGTTTTCACCAAACATGAATGGTGAAACTCCATACATAGCACCGATAACACCACCCGATATGGTTCGCGATAAAACCCATTTTCTGGCGTTATCAAGTGTTAACTTGGTACCTGCGAAAGCCCTTTCGATGAGTAAAACAGTTGCTGCAAACAGGCAGACAATGGTAAACCAGACGATCAGTTCGGTATTCTCTACGCCTGTATCGTTCATTACCGT
The DNA here is from genome assembly GCA_024222685.1 of Gammaproteobacteria bacterium. GTDB lineage: Bacteria > Pseudomonadota > Gammaproteobacteria. The sequence continues at coordinate 686 of JAAEOZ010000752.1, forward strand.
TACAATAAGAATTGCACCGATTAATGCCGAAACGATATTGGAGACGCCGTGTCCAAAAAATAAACTAACTCTTTTTAGATAGGCTTTTTCCCGAATCAATTTATTTGTCTCAGCACTATTCATACAGACTGGAGAAAACAAATTCCTACTATGGTGGAAACTGATTTTCGCATAAACACCTGACCCTGAAATTTCTAAGAACCCTTAAGTATAGATCAGCAATTATGTTAATTACTTTATATCATTATATCGCATTCCACAGCGTTGGTGATTGACTGTAATTGTTGATAAGTCATTGGCACGCCGGAAGCGTTGGTACCGGCAGCCGGATAAATAACTGGATAACTAGCTAGTCCACAGTCAATAAATATTTCAATACCTTCAATGCCGAAGGGACATACAGCACCTGGCTTGAAATCGGTCAGCAAAAAAGTTTCATGCGCGGTCGCCATACGAGCCTTAACACCGATAAAATTTTTTAATTTTTTATTATCAACGCGCCGATCACCAGGACAGACAAACAGCCGGAATACACCATCCTTGCCTTTGAAAAGCATCGATTTGGCAATTTGACCGACTAGACAGTTTATTTTTGCTGCCGCCATTTCTGAGGTCGGCGTACTACCGGATTCGAAAGTCAGAGCAGCAAGCTGATTGGCCTCGAGGACCACCTGCACCTTCGATGGAATCATCTTTTTCTGGATTAAAAATGATAGAACAGGTTCAGATAAGTACCTTCAAACTCAAGATTGACATCTAGATCTGACTCATCGAATTCAAGCTCAAGTGTTCGATAACCCAGTCGAGCACCAAGACCGAAATCGCTCTCATAACCGAGTGATACGTTAATATCGGATATAGCATTATCATCAATACTAATGGTGTTCATAGTTGAATCTACAAAGAAACCGCTAAACGGTAAATCTATACGGGCATCAACATATAATAGTGGCACAGCGAAATCGAGATCCTCACCCGCATCGGTACCGGTAGTACTGATTCTGGATTGGCCATCGTACTGCCGGACGGTTAAACCCAGATCGAAATTAATCCAGTTATCAAGTAATTCGTAATAAAGCGTCAGCTCCGTATTGGTCATATCGAAGCGGGTATTTATATCAGCACCGGCACTAAAAGTACTGTCTCCATATTCAATATTACGCGACAGAGTCGAGTTGGAGGAGGCATCAAGGTCCGACGAAACAAATTTCAAATTTGGTAACACTGGGACGGGATGTTCGATTTTAATCCACAGATCACTATGCGACTCGTCGTCAAACCCGAGGTCATCCTGAATATCAATAGTGGTACCAGTCGAAGCCCCATCCAGTGCAAAACTGCCTTTGTAGTCAGGCGTCCAGAAACTGGTGCCAATTTGTAATCCGACAAAATCGGCGTGCAGCGGACTGCAAAAAACCAGTGTCGCAACAACTATCGCTAATAATGATTTAATCATCTAAAACCCTTGTAATGTAAAAACAGGCTTTCCCTGTTGACCTTGAAAACTAATCATATTTTCATAATAGCTCTATGACAACCTGAAATAGTTTGATTTATCGACAATATTGGGGGGTTTACGCTATTTACCGATTCGGTCTTTACGAAATAACCGATAATATCGATTGATAAACTTGGTTTTCTGCCGTCGATAGCGTCGAAAAAGATAGCTACTGAACAATAACCACCAGTAATTTGTCCTTTCATAGCGCCGATAAAATTCGATAATCGCAGCTGACTGGCGCTGAGTCGCATGACCATCCGGCCTGTATACTGTGTAATTAAAAATTCTGTTACGTATTGCTCGATAGCTATCCTGTTCTATATTTCGATGTACCATGGTCAATATATCTTCGGTACGATTAATCACGTCGCCGGCCTGCCAGGCATAAGTATTTGACCCGATATCATCCAGAGCCCTGTACTTATCAGGTGCCGGATTGGCAAATACGATTGGTTTGTCAAAATGAAACCACTCATAACAGGCAGTAGATATATCCGATATCATTAAATCAGCCTGGGCCATATAAGGTAGTATATTGTCATCACTTTTAGTGATAACAGTTTGTTCAGCGCCAAGCTGCTTTATCAGCTCATCGATTTGTTGGTAGATATCACCGGGTTGTCGATAAATCCTGCTGTGAAATTTAATTATCAGATTGTAGTCATTATGTAATGCTCTAATGATTTCCCTGGCCCAGATTTCCAGCGAGCTCTCGCCATACTCCGAAAACCTGATGAACTTCAAAGAGACGTTCTGACTCACCCAGGTTGGCGCATACAGGATGGTTTTACGCCCGTTGTTGAACTCCGGGGTAAACTTCAGTGTTGCATTAATTAAAGGATCAAATTTGGGATAACCGACAATTTCCCACTCAGGTATATGCTGTAGATAACCCGATTTCTCGACTTTATCCCTGGTTTTTTCACCCGGAAACAAAACCAGATCGTAAACCAGTATCTTCAGCGACTCGACGTAATTCTTGTCTGACAAACCACCATGAAAAATCTCGATTGCCTTGCCCCGATAAAGTGTGTGATAACTGGGATACAGCACGACACGAATTCGATGACTGACAATCAGTCTTTGAGCATGTCGTTCGTTATCACAGAGATATGCCTCAATATTCAGATCTTTATAGCTGGATTGCAGGGTATCGAAAATTTCCGGGTTACAGGTTAGAACTATACCCCCCAGCTCGCCATGTAATCGAATCACTGGTGGAATATGCTGCGTATCGGTAACCAGAAA